>CALVDU010000059.1 GCA_944326375.1 uncultured Bacteroidales bacterium
TTGCAGACGAAAAAATAGCCGGTAAATTCACGGCACTCTGCATACGCAAGACCTCGGAAATGTTCGGCAAGGATGCTTTCCTCAACTCCGACTACGGCAAGATAATCAACAGGAAACATTTCATAAGGCTAACCGCAGCCATGGACGATGCCGTGAGGAAAGGGGCAGAACCCGTATATGGAGGCCGAAGCAATCCTGATACCTTGCAGATAGAGCCTACGATACTGGCGATGGGCACCCTGCAGGCATTGGAGGAAAACATGGCTGCCGATGCGGAGGCCATGAGGCAGGCACCCTGCGCCGGAGAAAGGGTACCGACAATAATGAAGGAGGAAATTTTCGGCCCTGTGATGCCCATATTGACATACGGCAGCCTCGACGAGGCAATAAGTTTCGTGGACAACATGCCGAGACCTCTTGCCACCTACATATTCACCGAAAATCGCAGCACACGCAAATATCTCCTGTCGCATCTGCATTTCGGCGGAGGATGCGTCAACGACACAATCATCCACCTTGCCACGGAGAACATGCCTTTCGGCGGTCTGGGAGAAAGCGGAATGGGCTCATATCACGGCAAATTCGGGTTCGACACGTTCTCTCATCTGAAAAGCATTGTGGACAAGCCGACATGGCTCGACCTTCCCATGAGATACCAGCCCTACACCCGCCTGCACGAAAGGCTCGTCCGCATGTTCCTAAAATAAGCTGCAAGCCGAGGGCAGAGCCGAACGGATTCAGGTATGCCGAGGCGCAGTGCGGTTGCAGACGCAGTTCAGGATAATTCATTCCGGAGCGGCGATGCGGCAACGGGAAAGTTTGGCCGCCATGCCGGGCTTCAGGATTCCGGCAGCGTCAAGGGCATCCACCGTCCATTTGTCCTGAGGATTGTTCTCCCTAAAAAGCACAACGCCGTGTGCGGCATACGCTCCGATGTAAGGGTGCTGTTTCAAAGAATCTTCAGGCAGAGACCACAGCGGATACGGCATTATCCCATCATCGGCAACCGTTATCAGGTCCGAGAGACCTTCGTACCTCTCCATGTCGAACCCCCTGATGTCCAGCAACTGTTCCTTATAGGAAAAACTGCCTCCGAGACTCTCCCTATATTTCAGCATGGCGGCAGCATAATATCCGCCTATCCCCGGAAGATTGTCGAATCCTGCAGAATCAGCCTTGTTCAGATCCACCAAAGGAATGTCGATATACGGCTCAAGCCTGCGATAGACCGAATCCGAGACCACGAACGACTTTGCAAAGTCACCCTTTCGCCTGAACCGGCCTCCCTTTCTGCGGTAATTGTCGATCGACTCGGCCTGCTTCTGCGAAAAGCCGAGCCTTACAAGTCCCTCAACGGGGATTTCATTCGGGTCGAACCTGAATGTCTCGACCTTCCTTTCGGCATATTTCTCCCGGACTGCCTGCACCTGGGGCTCATGCGGAGCCTCCTTGACTATGGCTACGGACTTGCCTCCGTGCACCTTCTTATATTTGAATGTATCGACGGCCAGGTCGGAAATGCCTGCATCCGACAGGATTTTTTCAGCGAATGCGGCATTCATCACGTATACGGTGTCCGGACGGTCCCTGTTGCCGAGAATTTTCAGCACCGCCGTCCTATGCATGAACAATGCCGCCTGATAGCCTATAAGCAGGAAAACCAGGGCAATTACGCCCGTGGCAAACGAAGATTTCAGCTCTTTTCGCTGTTTGTTTCCATTTTTTCCTCCCCTCTCTTCCATGATTTGTCCTCCTTCCTCTTGTCCTTTCCGGAAGCTCCTTCCACAATTATTACAATTTCTCCTTTAGGTTCGTGTTCAGTGTACCATGCAAGCACCTCGGCAAGAGTGCCGCGCCTGTGCTCCTCATGGATTTTCGAGATTTCCCTTGCAACGCTGCAGCCCCGCTCTGCGCCGAATGCCTCGGCAAACTGCTGCAAAGTCTTGACGAGACGGTACGGGGACTCGTAGAAAATCATTGTCCTCCTTTCCTCTGCAAGTTCGGACAGACGGGTCTGACGTCCTTTCTTCACAGGCAAAAAGCCTTCAAAGCAAAACCTGTCGCAAGGATAGCCTGAACTCACGATTGCAGGCACAAAAGCTGTCGCTCCCGGCAGGGTCTCGACCACTATCCCCTCTTCGGCACATGTCCTCGCAAGCAGGAAGCCTGGGTCGGAAATCCCCGGCGTGCCGGCATCGCTTATCAGAGCCACGTCCTCCCCTGCAAGAATCCTCTCCTTTATCATCTCCACCGTCCTGTGTTCATTGAACTTGTGGTGCGACATCAGATGTCCGCTGATGTCATAATGCTTCAGCAGGACGGAACTTGTCCTTGTATCTTCGGCAAGTATGAGATCCACCGATTTCAGGACCTTTATAGCCCTGAAAGTCATGTCTTCGAGATTTCCGACCGGAGTCGGTACGATATAGAGTTTGCCCATGGTCTATCCCAATTTGCGCCTTGCCGCCATAATGAACCTGTACACTGTTTCTGATCCGAAGTCCCAGTCCGGATTGTTTTCCTTGAGATAGGCCGCCGCCTCATCCGTGCCCGACATGGAATTGAGCGTCATCACCGTTTCCCGGAACTTGTCAGCGTCCCCGCCGAACAGGGAATTAATGAACAGCAACCTGTCATTCAGTGTAATGGCACTACGGATATCCTCGACAGGCGCACCCGGCTTATCGTGTCGCCATGCCTCGCTGGAAGACATCACGTCATTTACCGCCTTTTTCTGCGCAGGCTTTTCTTCCTGCTCCGACACAACCTCTTCAACAGGCTCGACATCTTCTGACGCTTCGGTTGCGACATTCTCATGCCCGGATTCAGCAGGCTCTGCGACATGCTCAACGGCACCCGCCTGAACTTCTGCCAAATGCGTTTCAAGCTCTGCATAAACCTCAGGGCTGCACTTAACGCCACAATCCAACGCTTCCATAGCGGCATTATAGGCTTCAACTTCTTCTGCATAAGCCTTCTCCAGTTCACCGATCCTCTCCTTCAGAGAATCCGCCAAAGCCGCCATCTCCGACAAAATAGCCGCAATCCTGTTTTCCGGAATATCCATAATTAGTATATTTGCAAACCCGAACACAAAATTAAGGAAATGTTTTTAGAATACACAAAAAAAGCAGGCTCCATAGAAGTAATCTGCGGCTCCATGTTCTCCGGCAAGACAGAGGAACTTATCAGACGGCTCAAACGGGCCCAGTTCGCCAACCAGAAAGTTGAAATATACAAGCCGGCCGTCGACATTCGCTATTCGGAAGACTCTGTGGTATCTCATGACTTCCACAGCATACCCTCAACCCCCATCGACACTCCTGCAAGCATGCTCCTTCTTTCCGCTGACGTGGAGGTGGTCGGAATCGACGAAGCACAATTTTTCGACGACACCCTCGTGGAAGTCGCACAGACCCTTGCAGGCAGGGGCATAAGGGTAATCGTGGCAGGGCTGGACACAGACTTCGCAGGAAAACCTTTCGGACCGATGCCTGCACTCATGGCCGTGGCTGAAGACGTGCAGAAAGTCCACGCAATATGCGTCAAATGCGGAAGCATCGCCAACAATTCCCACAGGCTTTCCGGAGACGACCAGCTCGTTGTGCTCGGAGAAAAAGACACTTACGAACCGCTCTGCCGCCACTGCTACAACAAGGCAGTTTCCGAATCGGAACAGAAAGGGCAGGCCTGAAAAAAGTCACATAAAAGCCGCATGTCAAATTGATGCAAAACTCCCGAAATTTGATTTTCATCTGAAATCAAAATCCGCCATTTGCACAGAATGTTGAAGACCACTATTTTTAGCCCACAAAAAACAGCATTTTATCGGTTCCCCGGATACAATAATGCTTACTTTTGCAGACGGAAAAAACCTGAAGCCGCAGGGGCGGTTTTCAGGCTGCCATGAAAACAACATTCTGCCATGAAATGTACCCATCATAGAAACGGACAGCCGGAAACGGATGCTCCGGCACGGCAACCGGGACTTTACGACGCAGCCTACGAACACGATGCCTGCGGAGTCGGCATGATAGTCAACATCCGGGGCGACAAGTCCCACGGGCTTGTGGATTCAGCCCTCAAGGTTCTGGAAAACATGAAGCACAGAGGCGCCGAAGGAGCCGACAACAAGAGCGGGGACGGAGCAGGCATCATGGTACAGATCCCCCATGAATTCATACTGCTTCAGGGCATTCCTGTTCCGGAAAAGGGGAAATACGGCACCGGACTTGTCTTTCTTCCGAAAGACAGCAGGGCGCAGTCCGAAATCCTCAAGATCATGATAGAGGAAATAGAGAGAGAAGGACTTACACTGATGCACCTGCGCAATGTGCCTGTCAATTCGTCAATCCTCGGAAAGACCGCCATGGACACTGAACCTGATATCCGTCAGGTATTCATAACCGGAGGAAACGGCGCCGACAACCTCGGGCGCAAACTCTACATAATACGCAAGAAGATAGAAAACCGGGTAGCGCACAAAGACTTCTATATCGTCTCCCTTTCCAACAGGAACATGATATACAAGGGCATGCTTTCCTCGACCCAGGTGCGTGAATATTTCTGCGACCTCACACAACCATACTTCACGAGCGGAATGGCAATTGTCCATTCCAGGTTCAGCACCAACACCTTCCCCACATGGAGCCTCGCCCAGCCGTTCCGGCTTCTGGCGCACAACGGTGAAATAAACACCATAAGGGGCAACCGCAGCTGGATGGAAGCGAGGGAAAGCGTTCTTTCCACCCCAGCCATCGGCAACGTGAAAGACATCCGTCCGATCATACAGCCCGGGATGAGCGACAGCGCATCACTCGACAATGTGCTGGAATTCTTCGTGATGTCAGGCATGAGCCTTCCGCACGCCATGTCCATGCTGATACCGGAATCTTTCAACGACAAGAATCCGATAAGCGAAGACCGCAAGGCGTTCTACGAATACCACTCCATACTTATGGAGCCGTGGGACGGACCGGCCGCACTGCTGTTCAGCGACGGACGGTATGCGGGAGGCATGCTCGACAGGAACGGACTCCGGCCCGCCCGCTATCTGATAACGAAAGATGACATGATGGTCGTGGCAAGCGAAGCCGGTGTACTCGACCTGGAACCTGAAAGCATCCGGGAAAAAGGCCGTCTCCAGCCGGGAAAAATCCTGCTTGTCGACACTCAGGAAGGGAAAATATACTATAACGGGGAAATAAAGGAAAGGCTGGCGTCGGCCAGGCCATACAGGCAATGGCTCTCAGCCAACCGCATAGAACTGGACTCGCTCAAGAGCGGCCGCAAGACGGAAAACGGAGTCGACGACTACGTCAGGAAACTTATGGCGTTCGGCTACACGAGGGAAGACATCGAAAGGACAATCGTCCCGATGTGCACTTCCGGGTCCGAACCCACGGCATCCATGGGCAACGACACTCCCCTTGCGGTATTGTCGCAGAAGCCCCAACTCCTGTTCAACTATTTCCGCCAGCAGTTCGCCCAGGTGACCAACCCGCCTGTAGACCCGATAAGGGAGGACCTCGTCATGTCCCTTACCGAATACATAGGTGCAGTGGGAGACAACATCCTGCTGCCGGACGAAAGCCATTGCAAGATGGTCCGCCTGCCTCATCCTATCCTGACGAACACGCGTCTCGACATCCTGTGCAACATCCGTTACAAAGGATTCAAGACGATAAAGCTTCCAATGCTGTACGAGATCAGGAAAGGCGAGGCAGGAATAAGGGAGGCTCTGGCCGGACTGTGCAGGAAAGCTGAAGAATCCGTAAACGACGGCGTCAACTACATAATACTGACCGACAGGGGCATAGACCGGCAGCACGGCGCAATCCCGTCCCTTCTGGCGGTCAGCGCAGTCCACCACCATCTCATTGCCGTCCAGAAGCGAGTACAGACGGCACTGATAGTGGAAAGCGGAGAAATCAGGGAAGTGATGCACGCCGCACTGCTCCTAGGCTACGGGGCAAGCGCCATAAATCCGTACATGGCATTCGCAATCCTTGACAATCTTGTCAGGAAAGGCGAAATCCAGATGAACTATGAGACAGCCGAAAAGAACTACATCAAGGCCGTCTGCAAGGGGCTGTACAAAATAATGAGCAAGATGGGCATCAGCACCATCCGTTCATACAGGGGAGCGGAAATCTTCGAGCCGGTCGGAATCGGGGAAGATCTGCTGAAGGCATACTTCGGAGGGACAGCCTCCACAATAGGAGGCATCGGACTGAAGGAACTCGCAAAAGACTACGGGATTTTTCATTCGGCAGGATTTTCAGGAGACGAAGAGCCGGACAGCCTGCTCCCGCACACAGGACAGTTCTCATACAGAAAAGACGGCGAAATGCACGCATGGAACCCCGAGACGATCAGCCTGCTGCAAACGGCCACGCGGACCGGAGACTATTCCCTGTTCAAGAAATTTACGGCAAAGGCAGACCGGAAAGACTCCCCTGTTTTCCTCAGGGACTTTTTCCGGTTCAGAAAGAATCCCATACCTGTCGATGAAGTCGAGCCTGTGGAGTCGATAGTCAGACATTTCGTAACGGGGGCAATTTCTTTCGGAGCCATAAGCAAGGAAGCGCACGAAGCCCTGGCGCTGGCCATGAACAGCCTCGGCACGAGAAGCAACACCGGGGAAGGCGGGGAAGATTCAGGAAGATTCCATGGGACGGAAGACGGCATCTCCTTATGCAGCAAGACGAAACAGGTGGCATCAGGACGCTTCGGAGTCACGGCGGAATACCTTGTCAACGCCGAAGAGATACAGATAAAGGTTGCCCAGGGTGCAAAGCCGGGCGAAGGAGGACAACTGCCGGGTTTCAAGGTGGACGAAGTCATAGCGCGCACGCGCCACTCGATCCCCGGAATTTCCCTTATCTCGCCTCCACCGCACCATGACATCTATTCGATTGAAGACCTGGCACAACTCATTTTCGACCTGAAGAACGTGAACCCGAAAGCACGGATCAGCGTCAAACTGGTGGCCGAAAGCGGCATAGGCACCATTGCCGCCGGCGTGGCCAAGGCAAAGGCCGACCTCATAGTGATATCCGGAGCGGAAGGCGGTACGGGAGCTTCTCCGGCATCGTCGGTACGTTATGCAGGCATCTCTCCCGAGACCGGCCTCGCTGAAACACAGCAGACACTTGTGCTCAACGGGCTGCGCGGCCAGGTAAGGCTCCAGACGGACGGACAGCTCAAGACCGGGCACGACATCATCAGCATGGCGCTGCTCGGAGCGGAAGAATTCGGTTTCGGCACTGCTGCCCTTATCGTGCTCGGATGCGTCATGATGAGAAAATGCCACGCCAACACCTGTCCGGTGGGAGTGGCCACCCAGGATCCTGAACTGAGAAAAAGATTCCGCGGACATTACAGGTATGTAGTCAACTATTTCCGCTTCCTTGCCCAGGAAGTCCGGGAATACCTTGCGGAAATGGGTTTCAGACATCTGGACGACATAGTCGGACGCAGCGACCTGATAGAAATAACACCAGAGGCACCGGGCAGCAAGGCATCTCTCCTGGATTTCAGCAATATGCTGCACATGGTGAACAACGGTGCGGCGATACGCAATGTTTCAGTGCAGAAGCATGACCTGGACAACGTGCTCGACGTGCGGATGGCCGCTGCCGCAAGGGAAGCCATTGAGAACAAAAAAGAAATCTCCCTCGAATACGCCATCTCCAATACGGACCGGGCGGTAGGAGCCATGCTTTCAGGAATCATAGCGGAGAAATACGGGGAGGCCGGACTGCCGGGACAGACAATAAACGTGAAGTTCAAGGGTTCTGCCGGACAGAGTTTCGGGGCATTCCTTCCGCACGGGGTATCATTCAGGCTCGAGGGCGAAGCCAACGATTACCTCGGCAAAGGGCTGAGCGGCGGACAGATTTCCGTGCTTCCGCCCATACGGAGCGACTTCCCTGCCGAAAAGAACGTGATAGCAGGAAACACCCTGCTCTACGGGGCCACGGGCGGAGAAGTTTACATCAACGGACAGGCCGGAGAACGCTTTGCGGTACGAAATTCAGGCGCCATAGCTGTAGTCGAAGGCGTCGGCGACCATTGCTGCGAATACATGACCGGAGGACGGGTGGCCGTCCTCGGGGAAACAGGGAGGAATTTTGCTGCGGGAATGAGCGGCGGAGTTGCTTATGTCTGGAACAGGAACGGGAACTTCGATTATTTCTGCAACATGGACATGGTGGAACTGTCGCTGCTCGAAGATTCATCCTCCGTAAAGGAACTGCATGAACTCATCCGCCTGCACTATCTCCATACCGGCTCGCCGCTTGCGCGCACCATGCTCGACAACTGGGCAAGACATGTAGAAGAATTCATCCAGATAACTCCGATAGAGTACAAAAAAGTCCTGGCTGAAGAGCAGATGCGCAAGCTGCAGGAAAAAATCGCCGAAGTGCAGAGAGACTATTGACACGACCGGCAATGATGATGTAAAACGAAAAAAGGAAAAGACATGGGAAACCCGAAGGCATTCTTGACAATACCGAGACAGGAGGCTGGATACCGTCCTGTGCACGAACGCATTTCCGATTTCGGTGAAGTGGAGCAGACTCTCAACACGGGAGAACGCAAGCTTCAGGCATCACGCTGCATGGATTGCGGCGTACCTTTCTGCCATTGGGCGTGTCCTTTAGGAAACCGCCCTCCCGAATTCCAGGACGCCCTGTTCAAGGGGAAATGGGAAGAAGCATACAGGATACTGTCCCGGACCAACGATTTTCCAGAGTTCACGGGACGGGTATGCCCAGCCCTCTGCGAAAAGAGCTGCGTTCTTCAGTTGAGCATCGGTTCTCCGGTCACCATACGTGAAGACGAGGCCGCAATAATAGAAGCAGCATTCAGGGAAGGATTTGTCAAGGCAAAACGATATCCCCGCAACGGGATGAAGGTTGCCGTGGCCGGATCCGGACCTGCAGGACTCGCTGCGGCAGTCAGGCTGAACAGGAAAGGCTATGAAGTGACCGTATTCGAAAAAGACGAATACATAGGAGGGCTGCTGCGTTTCGGCATACCCAACTTCAAACTGCACAAGCACATCATAGACCGGCGCCTGAAAATAATGGAAGAAGAAGGGATCATCTTCCGGACTTCCTGCGAAATAGACCTGGAGCATCTTCCTGAAGGCTTCGACGCATGGTGCATCTGCACTGGCACTCCTGATGCCAGAGACCTGAATGTCCCCGGCAGAGAACTCAAAGGCATCCACCTTGCCATGGAACTGCTCGCACAGCAGAACAGGATTCTTGCCGGACAGACATTCCCTGAAGACAAGAGCGTCAACGCAAAAGGCCGGCATGTGCTTGTAATAGGAGGAGGCGACACCGGCAGCGACTGCATCGGCACGGCAATCCGGCAGGGGGCGGCGGAAGTCACCCAGATAGAAATCATGCCCAAGCCGCCGGTCGGATACAACCCGGCAACTCCGTGGCCACAATGGCCCCTTGTGCTGAAGACAAGCAGCAGCCATGAGGAAGGATGCACAAGGCGATGGAGCCTGTCCACGACAAGATTCATCGGAAAGAACGGAAAGGTATGCGGGGCGGAAACAGAAGAAGTCTTGTGGGAGAAGGATCCGGAAACCGGCAGGATGACAATGAAACCGACCGGCAAAAAAGAGGTCCTGAAGGCTGACATGGTACTTCTCGCCATGGGATTCCTGAAACCTTCCCTCCCGGAACTTCCTGAAAACGCATTCGTCGCCGGTGATGCGGCGACAGGCGCAAGCCTCGTGGTAAAAAGCATGGCAGGAGGGCAGAAGGCCGCCGCCGAAATAGACAGATACCTCAACGGGAAAAAAGGAGCGGAAACATGTGCGGGATAGTTGCAATATTCAACATACAAGGCGGAACGCAGGCTCTCCGGGACAAAGCCCTGACCATGTCCCGGAAGATAAGGCACCGCGGCCCTGACTGGAGCGGCATTTATTGCGGAAAGACCGCCATTCTGGCGCATGAGAGACTGTCCATAGTGGATCCTCAGAGCGGAAAGCAGCCGCTTTTCTCTCCAGACGGGAAACAGGTCCTCGCCGTAAACGGGGAAATTTACAACCACAGGGAAATCAGAAAACGCTATGCGGACTCATACAATTTCCTGACAGGAAGCGACTGCGAAGTAATCCTCGCACTGTACAGGGAAAAGGGCACAGGCTTTCTCGAAGACCTGAACGGAATCTTCGCATTCGCCCTCTACGACGAGGAAAATGACGATTTTCTGATTGCACGGGACCCCGTCGGGGTCATTCCTCTCTATATCGGACATGACAGCGACGGAAAAGTCTACTGTGCAAGCGAACTGAAGGCACTTGAAGGTTTCTGTGACGAATACACTCCCTTCCCTCCGGGACATTACTATCGCGGAAAGGAAGGAAAACTTGCTAGATGGTACCACAGGGACTGGACAGACTATGACGCAGTAAAGGACAACGGAGCAGACATTGCCGCACTGCGGGAATCCCTCGAGGCAGCCGTACGCAGACAACTCATGTGCGATGTCCCTTACGGAGTTCTCCTGTCCGGAGGACTCGACAGTTCCGTCATATCGGCAATAGCGAAAAAATATTCCGGACGGCGCATCGAGACTGACAGCAGGCAGGCAGCATGGTGGCCCCAACTGCATTCTTTTGCCATAGGCCTCAAAGGTGCTCCGGATCTTGCAAAGGCCAGGGAGGTCGCTGAACACATCGGGACCGTCCATCATGAGATAAACTACACTATCCAGGAAGGTCTGGATGCCATAAGGGACGTCATATACCATATCGAGACCTACGATGTCACCACTGTCAGGGCATCGACCCCGATGTATCTGCTGGCGAGGGTAATCAAAAGCATGGGCATCAAGATGGTGCTCAGCGGAGAAGGGGCAGACGAGATTTTCGGCGGATACCTCTACTTCCACAAGGCTCCGGATGCAAGGGCGTTCCACGAGGAGACAGTACGCAAACTCTCAAAACTGCACCTGTACGACTGTCTGAGGGCCAACAAGGCTCTGGCGGCATGGGGAGTGGAAGGCCGCGTGCCTTTCCTCGACAAGGAATTTCTTGACGTGGCCATGAGGCTGAACCCTTCAGCCAAGATGTGTCCCGGGAAGACGATAGAAAAAAGGATACTCAGGGAAGCATTTGCAGACATGCTGCCGGAAAGTGTGGCATGGAGGCAGAAAGAGCAGTTCAGCGACGGAGTGGGCTACAGTTGGATAGACACGCTCAGGGACACTGCCGCCGGAGAGATTTCCGACGAAGAAATGTCCCATGCAGAGGAGAGATTTCCGGTCCATACGCCCCGGAACAAGCAAGAATACCTTTACAGGAGCATTTTCGAGGAGCATTTCCCGAGCCGCAGCGCAGCATTGAGCGTACCGAGCGTGCCGAGCGTGGCCTGCTCGACTGCGGAAGCCCTCGCATGGGACGAATCGTTCAGAAACAGGAACGAGCCGAGCGGACGGGCCGTAAGCGACATCCACGAAAAGGGATACGGGGAGGATATCGCATGAAGCTGAAATTCACAAAGATGCAGGGTGCCGGAAATGACTACATCTACATCGACACGTCAAAATATCCGGTAGCGGAGCCTGAAATGCTGTCAGTTCTGCTCAGCCGCCCGCATACAGGAATCGGAAGCGACGGGCTGGTACTGATCGGGCCTTCGGACAAAGCGGATTTCAGCATGCGCATCTTCAATGCGGACGGTTCAGAGGCCCTTATGTGCGGAAATGCGAGCCGTTGTGTAGGAAAATATGTCTACGAAAACACCATGACTCGAAAAACTGAAGTAACTTTGGAGACTCTTTCCGGAATAAAGGTGCTTGAACTGCACACGGAAGACGGGCATAATGTCGACAGCGTGACTGTGGACATGGGAAAGGTCTTGGACATAAGGACAGTAAGACTCGACGGGAGCGAGGATTGTCCGCGGAAAGAAGGCATAGCAGTGTCAGTGGGCAATCCTCATCTCGTCATCTGGACGGATGACGCAGATAGCGTAAGGCTTGAAGAGGAAGGCCCGGTCCTGGAGCACCATCCCCTGTTCCCCGACAGGGTAAACGTGGAATTCGCCCAGGTGACCGGTCCGGGAAAAATACGCATGAGGGTATGGGAACGGGGATCCGGAATTACCATGGCATGCGGGACAGGAGCATGTGCGACCGCTGCGGCTGCAATGTTCTCGGGACGTTCGGGGCAGGAATCCGACATAGTGATGGACGGAGGGACCCTGCACATAAAAATCGAAAGTTCCACGGGACACCTGTTCATGACCGGTCCCGCCGAAAAGGTCTTCGACGGGGAGATTGAATTGCCTGACATGCTGTCAGGCAAAGTAACGATTTAACAGGCAATAGAAATATGGCATTAGTAAACGAACATTTCCTTAAACTTCCGGGGAGTTACCTGTTCTCGGAAATAGCGAAGAAAGTCGAGTCATACAGGTTGCTGCATCCCGACAGGAAACTCATCAGCCTCGGCATCGGAGACGTAACCCGCCCCCTGCCGCCGGCATGCATAGAGGCGATGCACCGTGCCGTGGACGAGATGGCGGATGAGGAAACATTCAGGGGATATGGCCCCGAGCAGGGATACGACTTTTTGAGGGATGCCATAATCAGGCATGATTTTGCCCCGAGGGGCATAAGCCTGAGCCCGTCCGAGATATTCATCAGCGACGGTGCCAAGAGCGACACCGGAAATATCGGCGAGATTCTGCGCTGGGACAACACCATGGGCATTACCGATCCCGTATATCCGGTTTATGTCGACAGCAACATCATGTGCGGACGCTCCGGAGTGCTGAAGGAAGACGGAAAATGGAGCAATGTGACATATATGCCGTGCACGGCTGAAAACAATTTCATACCGGAACTGCCGAAAACCCGTGTGGACATCATATATCTGTGCTATCCGAACAACCCGACCGGGACGGCGCTGACGCATCAGGAACTGAAAAAATGGGTGGACTACGCCCTCAGGAACGACACGCTCATCATATTCGATGCCGCCTACGAAGCATACATACAGGAAGCGGACGTGCCGCACTCCATCTATGAAATAAAGGGAGCAAAAAAAGTGGCCATCGAGATAAGGAGCTTTTCCAAGACGGCCGGGTTCACTGGAGTACGCTGCGGCTATACCGTGATTCCCAAAGAGGTTACCGCCGCCACGTTCGAAGGCACGAGAGTCCCGCTCAACCCCTTGTGGAACAGACGCCAATGCACAAAATTCAACGGCACAAGCTACATTACGCAGAGGGCGGCGGAAGCGGTATACAGCCCTGAAGGGCAGGCGCAGATACGCGAAATAATCGGGTACTACATGAAAAATGCCCGGGAAATGCGCAAGAGCCTCACCTCTGCCGGATTCCGTGTGTTCGGCGGCATAAACGCCCCTTACATCTGGATGAAGACCCCCGACGGGATGTCGTCCTGGGATTTCTTCGGGCTGCTTCTGGAGGAAGTGAACATCATCTGCACCCCGGGCGTAGGTTTCGGGCCAAACGGTGAAGGATATGTCCGTTTCACGGCATTCGGCCGGCACGAAGACTGCAGGGAAGCCATGGAGCGCATCCGGGAATGGGAAATATACAAAAGAATAAGTTAACCAAAATATCCATAGTTATGTCGAATCTTAGATTCAAAGTTGTTGAGAGGGCCTTCCATGTGAAGCCGGTGGACATCAGTGTCCCGAAGGAACGCCCGAGCGAGTATTTCGCAAAGTACGTGTTCAACAGGGAAAAGATGTTCAAGTACCTGCCTACGGACGTCTACAAGAAACTTGTGGATGTCATGGACAACGGAGCGGCGCTTGACCGCAACATTGCCGACAAGGTAGCCGAAGGCATGAAACGCTGGGCAACCGAACTCGGAGTGACCCATTACACCCACTGGTTCCAGCCGCTTACGGAAGGAACCGCCGAAAAGCATGACGCCTTCATCGAGCATGACGGGAAAGGCGGCATGATGGAGGAATTTTCCGGGAAACTCCTCGTACAGCAGGAACCGGACGCATCCTCATTCCCGAACGGAGGCATACGCAACACATTCGAAGCCAGAGGATACAGCGCATGGGACCCGTCATCTCCCGTATTCGTCGTTGACGACACCCTCTGCATCCCGACCGTCTTCATCGCCTATACCGGAGAGTCCCTGGACTATAAGGCTCCGCTTCTGAAGGCATTGAGGGCAGTTGACAAGGCAGCCGTAGATGTATGCCGCTACTTCAATCCTGAAGTGAACAAAGTAAAGGCATTCCTCGGCTGGGAACAGGAATATTTCCTTGTCGACGAAGGGCTTTACGCCGCCCGCCCGGACCTGCTCCTGACCGGACGCACCCTCATGGGCCACGAGGCATCGAAGAACCAGCAGTTGGAGGACCATTATTTCGGAGCCATTCCGACAAGGGTCGTCGCATTCATGAAAGACCTTGAAATCCAGGCTCTCGAACTCGGCATTCCGGTAAAGACAAGACATAACGAGGTGGCACCGAACCAGTTTGAACTGGCGCCGATCTACGAAGAGTGCAACCTTGCCATCGACCACAACATGCTCATAATGTCCCTGATGCGCAAAGTGGCGCGCAACCATGGGTTCCGCGTCCTCCTGCATGAAAAACCGTTCAAGGGCATCAACGGCTCGGGAAAACACAACAACTGGTCCCTCGGCACCGATACGGGAATTCCGCTCATGTCCCCGGGCAAGACATCGGAAGAGAATCTGAGGTTCATTACCTTCATAGTCAACACGCTCACGGCGGTCTACCGCCACAACGGACTCCTCAACGCATCCATAATGAGCGCCACCAACGCACACCGTCTCGGGGCCAACGAGGCGCCTCCTGCAATCATTTCATCCTTCCTCGGCACGCAGCTGAGCCGTGTGCTCGACCACATGGAGGACAGTTCTACCGACGAACTCCTGTCGCTGGGAGGCAAGCAGGGCATGAAACTGGGCATTCCGCAGATTCCGGAACTCCTGATCGACAATACAGACCGCAACCGCACATCTCCTTTCGCATTCACGGGAAACCGCTTCGAATTCCGTGCAGTCGGTTCCGAGGCGAACTGCGCAAGCGCCATGATAGCCCTGAACACCGCAGTCGCAGAACAGCTCACCGACTTCAAGAAAGATGTTGACGCACTCATGGCAAAAGGAGAGCAGAAACTGTCTGCCATCGTGAAAGTCATCAGGGAATACATAAAGATCTGCAAGCCTATACGTTTCGACGGGAACGGATACAGCGATGAATGGAAGGAGGAGGCAGCACGCAGGGGACTCGACTGCGAGACAAGTTGTCCACTGATCTTCGACCAGTATCTCAGCGAAGACAGCATCCGGATGTTCGAACAGGCCGGAGTGATGACGAAAAAGGAACTCGAGGCACGCAACGAAGTAAAATGGGAAACATACACGAAGAAAATCCAGATCGAAGCCCGTGTGCTCGGCGACATCGTGATGAACCATATCGTCCCTGTAGCGACTGAATATCAGACCAAACTTGTGGACAACGTCTACAAGATGAAAAGCATATTCCCGCAGGAGACAGCAGAAAGGCTTTCTGCGGAAAATGTGGCCATCATCAGCCAGATAGCGGAACATACGACATACATCAAGGAACATGTCGACACGATGGTCGAGGAGAGGAAAGTCGCCAACAGGATTGAAAACGAAAGGGAGAAGGCGATTGCGTACCACGACAGGATAGCCCCGATGCTGGAACAGATCCGGTACCACATCGACAAGCTGGAACTGATTGTCGATGACCAGATGTGGACGCTGCCGAAATACCGCGAACTCCTGTTCGTGAGGTAGCCGTCCTTTCATTGTCCCGACATACGGTTTCAGGCGCATCCGCCGCCTCTGCAGTCCTCGCTTGGCTGCGGAGGCGGCGGATGTCTCAACTCCGTACCGCACACTCCGTTCGACATGACAACCGCAACGCAGCAGATTATGTGAGGACTTTCGAGTCTCGAACGCGACGCAGCAGATTGCCCGTTATGATTCGCCGGAACCGGAACGGGGATGGCAAGCAATAATAGTCCCCTGCCACACCCTGCT
>CALVDU010000060.1 GCA_944326375.1 uncultured Bacteroidales bacterium
TTCCGATTTCCCTGCCTATTTCACGATTGTCGGCACCGACGTATGCCGTGTATTTCTCGGAATTTATCTTTCTGTCGACGAGAATTACCGGGATTCCGCTGTCATAGACTTTTTCTACGGCAGGAGCGATGGCCTCAGCCTCGTTGGGGGCAATCACAAGGACATCGGCCCCTTTCGACATGAAATACTCTATGTCGCTTATCTGCCTGGCGTTGTCGTCGTCAGCGGAGCGTATTTCCACCTCGGCTCCTGGCCAGGACATGGCCTCACGCCTGATTTCCATGTTCATCTGGTCCCTCCAGCCGTCATCACTGCATTGGGACACCCCTATAAGATATTCACCTTTTCCGGACGAACATGCGGACGCTCCAAAAACAGCGGCAACCGTCAGCAGAGTCAGGATTATCGTGTCGCGAATATGTTCCATTATGCGTTTGCAGGTCATTTGTGGATGTAAAGTTAGTAAATTAAGACAATACTATGAATCCGGCGCAGATTCTTCTTTTGGAACGGCCTTGCGTATTTTTCAAAACAGTTTCTTATCTTTGTCAGTCCGCCCGTTTCGGGCGACACAATTTTTTATCAAGGACTATGCTTCACATAAAGATTTTCTCGTTCAACCCGCTTCAGGAAAAATGCAGCCTCGCATGGGACGATACCGGAGAATGCGCAATAATCGACCCGGGATTCGCCGACAAGGCCGAAAAGGACAGACTTTACGGCTTCATCGCCGAAAAAGGGCTGAAGCCTGTCATGATACTCCTGACCCACGGGCATTTCGACCACACCTTAGGCCTGAAACAATGTGCCGGAGACTGGAACATACCGGTGCTTATGCACCCGGCCGACAAGGAAATCCTGAAAGACAACGGTTTTTTCAGAAAAATGTTCGGCATGGACATTCCTGACGTGGACGTGGAGACGGAAGACATGGCGGACGGGGATGAAATCCGGTTCGGGGACACGGTGCTGGAAGTCCTCCATACTCCTGGCCACACACCGGGTGGCGTATGCCTTCTCGACAGGAAGGACAAGGTCCTGTTCAGCGGAGACACCCTTTTCGCCGGAAGCATAGGGCGCACCGATGCCCCTGGAGGAGACTACGACATGCTCATGGAAAGCATTTTCGGGAAACTGATGAGCCTCGACGGAGACATCGATGTTGTCCCCGGCCACGGCCCGACCACCAACATAGCCGAAGAACGGATGAAAAACCCGTTCCTGCAGCCGTTCAACCTCCCGATTGAGGACGAGGAAGACGGAGACAATGCCGGTCAAGACGACATAGACACCACCGAAGACCGATAACGAGGACGCCCATAAATGAAAAAGGAATACATCGAAATAACCGGAGCACGCGCCCACAATCTCAAGAACGTGTCGCTGTCCATACCGAGAGACGAATTTACCGTGATCACGGGACTCAGCGGCAGCGGCAAATCATCTCTGGCATTCGACACCATCTATGCTGAAGGCCAGCGCAGATACATGGACACGCTCTCCACTTATGCCAAGCAGTTCATGGGCATTCTGGGGAAACCGGAAGTAGAAAGCATTACCGGACTCAGCCCCATAATCGCCATAGAACAGAAGACTACCGGTAACAACCCGAGATCCACAGTCGGCACCATCACGGAAATATACGACTTCCTGCGCCTCCTCTACGCCCGGGCATCGAAGGCATACTCCCCGGCGACGGGCAAGGAAATGGTAAGATACACCGACGAACAGATAGTGTCCCTCATACTCGAACGCTACGACGGAAAGAAATGCATACTGCTGTCCCCTCTCGTAAGAGGAAGAAAAGGACATTACAAGGAACTGTTCGAGCAATTGCGCAAAAGGGGATACACCCAGGTGCGCATAGACGAGGAACTCAAGGAACTGAACGAAGTCACGGCTCTCGACCGCTACAAGCCTCATTTCATAGAACTTGTCGTGGACAAGCTGAAACCGTCGGCAAAGGACGGGAAGAGAATACGGGATTCCGTCATGAGCGCCCTCAACCTCGGGAAAGGTTCGCTCGCCGTGCTCGACAACGAGACCGGACAGATCAGCCATTTTTCCAAGCACCTTGTCTGCCCTGACACGGGGATTTCCATAGCGGAACCGGCCCCGCACTCGTTCTCATTCAATTCTCCGCAAGGCTATTGCCCTCACTGCAAGGGCCTGGGAATGATTGTCGACGTGAATGTGGATACCATAATTCCCGACCGGTCGCTGTCAATTGCGGACGGAGGCATCATCCCATTGGGGAAAGTGCGGGAGACTAAAAAATTCGACATAATCCGTTCAATCGCAAGAAAATACAATTTTTCAATATACAGCCCCATAGAGGAACTTCCCGAAGAAGTGGTTTCCCTGCTCATCTTCGGTTCGGACGAACTTTTCAGGGTCGGAGAGGGAGCATCCTCCGAAATGGTTTCTTTCCCTGGAATCGTGGACTCGATTTCCGACAAGATAGTCTGCCCGGTATGCAACGGCACACGCCTCAACAAGGCCGCCGGATATTTCAGGATAGACGGGAAGGCCATATCGGAAGTCTCTGCGATGGAAATCTCTGCCCTGCAGGAATGGCTCTCCACCCTCGAAGACAGGCTGGAGCCCCGCGAAAGGACGATTGCAAGGGACATCCTCAAGGAATTGAAGGAAAGAGTTTCGTTCCTGATGGACGTGGGGCTGGACTACCTCTCCCTCGACAGGGCCACAGCATCCCTATCCGGAGGGGAAAGCCAGAGGATAAGGCTTGCCACGCAGATAGGCTCAAAACTCGTCAATGTGCTCTACATACTTGATGAACCGAGCATAGGCCTGCATCAGCGCGACAACAGAAAACTCATAGCCTCCCTGAAGAAGCTGAGGGACGAGGGGAACTCCGTCATGGTAGTGGAGCACGACGCCGAAACGATGCTCTCCGCCGACTGGCTCGTGGACGTCGGGCCGGGAGCCGGAGAAAACGGAGGAGAAATCTGCCTGAGCGCACCCCTTGATGTGATAATGGGCAAGGCTGAACCCGACGCCGAGACCGCCCGAAGGTGCATCCTGAAGGAATCCGTAACCATGGACTACCTGAAAGGCATACGGACGATACCCGTGCCTTCATCCAGACGCAAGGGCAACGGTTCGTTCCTCGGAATCCGGGGAGCCAGGGGCAACAACCTCAAGAACGTGAATGTCGATTTTCCTCTCGGCATGCTCATCGGAATCAGCGGAGTCAGCGGCAGCGGAAAATCCTCCCTCATCAACGAAACCCTGATGCCGGTGCTCAAAAACAAGTTCTACAACGCACGGATGCAGCCGCTTCCGTACGATGAAATCGTCGGGATCGAAAACGTCGACAAGCTCATAGAAATCGACCAGAGCCCGATAGGACGCACGCCGAGGAGCAATCCTGCGACATTCACGGGAGTGTTCAACGACATACGCACCCTTTTCGAATCCACGCCGGATGCCAAAGTCCGCGGATTCAAGGCCGGCCGTTTTTCTTTCAATGTGCCGGGAGGACGTTGCGAAGAATGCAAGGGTGCGGGAATAAAGGTAATAGAAATGAATTTCCTGCCGTCGGTCAACGTGGTGTGCAAGGAATGCCGCGGACGGAGGTACAAGGAAGATACACTCGCAGTAAAGTACAGGAACCGCAACATCAACGATGTCCTGGAAATGTCAATCAGCGAAGCCCTCGAATTTTTCTCCAACATACCGAACATCAGCCAGAAACTGAAGGCCCTCGCCGACGTCGGACTGGGGTACGTGAAACTCGGCCAGTCGGCAGTCACCCTTTCCGGAGGAGAAAGCCAGAGGATGAAACTTGCCGCCGAACTGGGCAGGAAAGGCACCGGAAATACACTGTACATATTGGACGAGCCCACGACAGGTCTGCATTTTGAAGACATCAAGGTCCTGCTCGGAGTAATGCAGCAACTCGTGGAGCAGGGGAACACGGTCATAGTAATCGAACACAATCTTGACATCCTCAAATCCGTGGACTACATTTTCGACATGGGGCCCGAAGGAGGAAAGGCAGGCGGAAGGATTGTGGCGGAAGGCACTCCGGAAGAACTGGCCGGAAACCCTGACTCCGTGACCGGACCGTTCCTCGCAGAACTGCTGCAATAACTGCGGCCCAAGCCGCATTGGACAAATACAAATCATGGATGAAGTAAGGATTTACTGCAAGAACGACGACAATTACCGCAGAGTATGGGCAGGAAGCACGCTCAAGGAACTCTCTGCCGAATTCTGTGACAGCGTCACCGACGAAAAAAGCGGCATCAGGCTGCCGGTACTGGCGGCCCTTGTGGACCACAAGCTGAAGGAACTGGAGTTTCCGGTAATGATGTCCCACCATATCGAATTCATCGGCTACAACCATCCGGACGGACGCAGGACCTATGTCCGCTCCCTCTGCTTCGTCCTGCAGAATGCCGTACGCCTGCTCTATCCCGACAAGACGCTCGTCATCGCATATTCGCTTCCGAGCGGACTTTATTGCGAAATCCGCGAACAGACAAGGCTTGACAACGGCCTTCTCCCGGTATGTTTCCTGACCGACGAGGAACTCGTGCGCATCAAGGGCAAAATGCAGGAAATCATAGACAAGGACATCCCTTTCCACAAAATCAAGATGACTTCCGAGGAGGCCGGAAAGATTTTCGCCGCCAACCGCCAGCCCGACAAGGCAGAACTGCTCGATTCCCTCGGCAGGTTCATCTGCAGCACTTACGTCCTTGACGGACATGTCGATACATTCTACGGCCCTCTCGTGCCTTCCACCGGATATCTGAAGATTTTTGACGTGGTTGGCTTCAACAGCGGATTCTGCCTGCAATATCCAGAAGAAGGCAAGGTGAACAAGGTAACCCCGCTTAAACGCCAGTCCAAGATTGCAGCAACCCTCCAGGAATATTCCGACTGGTGTGCGATAACGGGCGTGCGAGGCGTGGGAACGCTCAACAAGGCGATAACCGACGGAAAGGCAGTCGAACTCATCAATCTCGCAGAGGCTCTGCATGAAAGGAAATATGCCGACATCGCCGACAGGATCTACGAAAAACGCGACAGGGCAAAAATCATAATGATCGCCGGACCTTCCAGCAGCGGAAAAACCTCCACGTCAAAACGTCTTGCGCTCCAGTGCAAAGTACTGGGAATGAATCCTAAAGTCATAGAACTGGACAATTATTTCGTGGACAGGGAGCACACTCCCAAGGACGAAAACGGAGAATATGATTTCGAGGCACTGCAGGCAATGGACCTCGACTTCCTTAACTCGCAACTCAACGACCTCCTGTCCGGGAAACAGGTAGAAATTCCCCGTTTCGATTTCAAGGAAGGCAAACGCCGGTTCATGAGAGATTTCCTGCACCTTGAAGAAAACGACATCCTGATAATGGAAGGAATCCATGCCCTCAATCCGGAAATGACTTCGGCAGTGGACAACAGCCGAATATTCAGAGTCTATGCCTCAGCTCTGACATCATTGTCCCTCGACGAGAACAACAACATCTCCACTTCAGACAACCGCCTGTTGCGCAGAATAGTCAGGGACAACAGAGTACGAGGGGTCACTCCTGAACAGACAATCATGAGGTGGCACAGCGTGCGCAGAGGCGAGAACCGCAACATCTTCCCGTTCCAGGAGAATGCCGACGCTGCGTTCAATTCAGCCCTGATTTTCGAATTGCCGCTGCTGAAATATTATGCGGAACCGCTTTTGAGGCGCATTGCGCCGAATTCTCCGGCATATACGGAGGCCGTAAGATTGCTGAAATTCCTGGATTACATAATTGCGCTTTCTCCGGACGAGATTGCAGCCGTGCCTCCGACTTC
>CALVDU010000061.1 GCA_944326375.1 uncultured Bacteroidales bacterium
ATGAGTCGTTCATTAAGAAAAGGTCCTTATATTCAGGAGAGCCTGGAAAAGAAAATTCTTGCTATGAATGAAGGTAGCATGAAGAAAGAGGTTGTCAAGACTTGGTCACGCGCAAGCATGATATCCCCTGACTTTGTGGGTCATACCATCGCCGTTCATAATGGAAACAAGTTTATTCCTGTTTACGTTACTGAAAACATGGTAGGACACAAACTCGGAGAGTTTGCGCCAACAAGAACTTTCAGAGGCCATTCGGGCAATCGTAAATAATTAAAAAGACAAAAATTATGGGAGCTCGTAAAAGACTGATGGCCGAGAGGCTGAAAGAAATAAAGAAGCAGACTGCAATAGCAAAGTTGAATAATGTACCTACCTCCCCTCGCAAGATGCGCCTTGTGGCTGACATCATCAGAGGCGTGGAGGTCAACAAGGCACTTGATATTCTCAAATTTTCCAAGAAGCACGCTTCCATGGATCTTGAGAAACTTGTGCGTAGCGCAATCGCCAACTGGGAAGCAAAGAACCAGGACAGGTCGAGCGAACTGGACAACGGCAACGTGTATATCAAGACCATCATGGTAGACGAGGGAAGGACTCTCAAGAGAATCCGTCCTTGTCCACAGGGACGTGCGGGAAGAATCCGCAAGCGTTCCAACCACGTTACCATAATTCTTGACGTAAGGAAACCAGCAACAGTGGAGGAATAATTATGGGACAGAAAACTAATCCTATCAGCAACAGAATCGGTATCACCCGTGGTTGGGACTCCAACTGGTGCGGTGGTGACTATGCGGCAAAAATCGCAGAGGACTTCAAAATCCGCAAATATCTTGTGAACCGTCTTGCAAAGGCCGGACTTTCCAAGATCGTCATTGAAAGGACCCTCAAACTCATTACCGTGACAATTCACGCTGCAAGACCGGGTGTCATAATCGGCAAGGGTGGAGCAGAAGTGGACATGCTCAAGGAAGAGTTGAAGAAGGTTACCAGCAAAGAGGTGCAGATCAATATCTTCGAAGTCAAGAAGCCGGAGGTTGACGCTCACTTCGTGGCAGACAACATCGCACGTCAGATTGAGGGCCGCGTATCTTACAGAAGGGCTATCAAAATGGCTGTGGCAACTACCATGAGAATGGGTGCTGAAGGTATCAAGGTCCAGATCAGCGGCCGTCTCGGCGGTGCTGAAATGGCAAGAAGCGAAATGTTCAAGGAAGGGCGTACTCCTCTCCACACATTCCGTGCTGACATTGACTATGCTCTCGCAGAGGCTCATACCAAAGTCGGAGTGCTCGGCATCAAGGTATGGATTTGCAATGGCGAAGTCTATGGCAAGAGGGATCTCTCTCCTAACGCAGGCGTGGCAGCACAGGCGCAGTCTCAGAATTCATCCCGTCAGGGACGCGGAGACCGTCGTCGCGGCGGACGCAACCGTGACCGCAGGGACAACAAATAGTTGTCATTCCGATAAATTGATGAACCCGCCCCGGACCGGAGCGGGTTTTTATTTTTGCGTAGTCCTTGGTACTTGCCCGGCGATGTTACATTTGAGCCATTATCCTGTCGAGGGTCTTGTCGAGGATTCCGGCATAATAGAACGGGAGGCTTATGAGCCGGTATTGTTTCCCTTTGTCTGTCTTTACGATGTCCGTCCTTTCAGGATTGTGCCAGAATCTTACGGCAATATCGTGCGGAGCTTTGTCCATGAAGACATGCAGGGATTTCAGTTTGGAATTGTTGCCAGACTTTACCTCGATTGGCAGTTCCATATCATTATATTGTATCACGAAGTCCACTTCAGCGGTAGATTTGCTGCCTCCTGTCCAGAATGCCCTTGAGGCCGAAAATCGGCTGTTGTTTCCTATCAGTTCCTGACCGATGATATGTTCTGCGATTCTTCCGCTCCATACATCACTTATGTCTGTACTTTTGAGCAGGGCTTCCTGTGCTTTTCCTGCATAGTTCACGATTCCGGTATCAAGCCAAAATAATTTCGGGGAGAATCCGAATGAGGGGATTATCGGCAGTTTGGTCGATACTGTCGGATAGACAAGTTCCAGCAGCATTGTTTTGCCGAGAATTTTGAATGCGTTGGACATGTCTTTGGACCGGTATGCCGAATGTCCGAATTTTTCAAATGTTATCCGGCCTCCGGCTTCCCACCATCCGGCTGTCAGGATATGACGTATCAGAGCTGTCTGACTTGCTCCCGAAGCATATTTTTCGACATCGTCCCGATAGCCGGTCAAAAGCGACTCGTAAATGTCCCCAAGAGCCAGAATATCCTGATGCTCACTGTAATGCGCCACAATTTCCGGCATTCCGCCTATCAGGGCAAAGGTTTCGAATTCCTTTTCTATCGAACTGTGGATTCCATTAAGGTTTTCTCCGGAGGCAAGGGCATTCCGTATGGAACTCTGTCCCCGCGCCTCAAGGTATTCCAGAAAAGAGCAGGGTCTGACCGCCTTGTACTCGACTCGTCCGACCGGAAAGGATATGTGCTTGTCTATCGGAGATTCCAATAATGAACCGGCAGCAATGACATCTATATCAGGGGCTTCTTCGTAGAAATATCTCAAGGCGGCGACGGCTTCGGGACATGCCTGGATTTCATCTATGAACAGGAGTGTCTTCCCGGCAATCCGTTCTTTCCGGTTCAGGTAATAGATTAAAGGCAAGATTTCCTGGATTGTGTAGCCGTGCCGGAAAAGGTCCGCATGGGCAGAAAGCTCAAGATTCAGTTTCAGATAGACATCGTATTCCTCGCCAAACTGATTCGCCAGCGTGCTTTTTCCTACCTGTCTTGCCCCTCGCAGCACGAGAGGCTTATGACCTGGTTTTGCAGCCCAGTCACGCAATTCAGATATGAGATTTCGTTCAAACATAATATATCATTGGTTTTCAATGCAAATATAATGGTTTTGGAACAAAACCTGACCTGAAACAGCCAAAATTTGGAACAAAACCCGACCTGAAACAGCCAAATTTAGGAACAAAACCCGACCTTAGACTTCCGGCGAAGCATATAGAGGACAAATTTGCGAATTACCCGGCTTTGCCTTAATTTTGTATCGGCGACGGTGTGTTATTGCGGCACACTGCCGCCGATTTGCTGAAACGCTGGCGACATTCTGTCTCATGGCGTTCCGGTATCAAGGTGTGATTATGGACAAAAAAAGGCAAAAAATACGCATTGCGGCATTCGGCTACGGCAACAGGGTCAAGAAATATCTTTCCTTTCTTGATGCTGAACCCGAAGTGGCGGAACTTGCAGGCATCATCGAGCCTGACGCGTGCAGGCTGCAGGAGGCAAGACAAAGGCACTCCTCCTGCGGAGACATTTTCCATGCATCTGCCGACACCTTTTTTGCCTCCTCTCCCGATATCGACGCCGTCATCATCGGCACGCCTGATGACACGCATTACGGACTGTGCATGGAATCCTTGAGAAGCGGATGGCATGTGCTTCTTGAAAAGCCTGCTGCACAAACGATGCAGCAATGCAGGGATATTGCTGACCTTGCCTTGAAAAAGGGTGTAAGCGTGGTCCTTTGCCATGTCCTGCGGTATCATCCCCTCTATAAGTGTCTGAAAAGGATAATGGATTCGCACCGTTATGGTGACATCGTGTCCGTGAACCATATCGTGAACGTGGGCATAGACCGTACCTGCCACACTTTCGTTAGAGGCCCCTGGAGCGACAGCCGCTCTGCAAATCCGATGATTCTGTCCAAATGCTGCCATGACCTCGATTTGATAGTGTGGCTGACAGGGCAGACGGCTGACAAGGTCTCCTCATTCGGTTCCCTCAAGTGGTTCTGCGGAAGCAATGCCCCGGAAGGTAGTGCGGCACGTTGTGTGGATTGCGCAATCGAGCGGGAATGTCCGTTCTCGGCAATCGATCTTTATATCCGCAGGAAAGAATGGATAGGCAATTTTGATGTCCCGAAAGGGAGCACGCTCGAAACCGTGCTCGAAGAGGAAATGCGTTCGGGACGGTACGGACGCTGTGTCTATGGCTGCGACAACGATGTGGTGGATCATCAGGTCCTGTCCATGAAGATGGACAACGGCATCGTGGTAACGCTTTCCATGGATTGCTTCACGATGAAGGACGGCAGGATTACCGACATAAAATGCGTGTTCGGGGAGATAACCGTGCAGGACAATGTCATACGTGCGCAGGATTTCAGGACAGGTGAGGAACAGGTGTGGGATTTTGCTTCACTTGCCGACAGTCCTCTCCATGCCGGTGCCGACCACAGAATAGTGGAAGAATTCCTCGGTTTCGTGCGAGCCGCCAAATCAGGAGCGTCCACGAACCGGTCTCCGGTGCAGACTCCTGACAGGCCGGAGTCCGGAGAATCGTCGCACGCAGATGATCTTCCTGAAATTTCATCCTCTCTTGAAAGCCACAGAATCTGTTTCATGGCAGAGGAAAGCCGTCTTTCGGGGAAAACTGTCAGTACGATATGACGCTCAGGGAAAAAATATCGCTCTTTCCTCATTCTCCGGGAGTTTACCGCTACTATGACTCTGCCGGAAATGTGATTTATGTCGGAAAGGCAAAGGACCTGCACAAGCGTGTGGCGCAATATTTCGTGTCTCCGGACAGGCTTACGCGCAAGACTGCGATAATGGTCTCCAAAATCGCCGATGCACAATATTCCGTGGTCGATTCGGAGGCTGATGCCCTCTTGCTGGAAAACAACCTCATCAAGCAGTACAAGCCGAAATACAACATCCTCCTGAAGGATTCCAAGACCTATCCGTGGATATGCATCACGGCCGATGACTATCCACGAGTATTTCTCACGAGACACATGGAGAAAAACGGGTCGAGATATTTCGGCCCGTACAGTTCCGTAATGCATGCAAGGAATCTCCTCGAACTTTTTGCTGAACTCTACCCGCTGCGCACCTGCAACAACAAGATAACTTCCGACGCCATCCTGCGCCGTAAATTCCGTCCATGCCTCAATTACCACATAGGGAGATGCAAGGGCTGCTGCATAGGGGCAATTTCCATAAAGGAATACAACGACAACATCGAGGAAATCGCGAAACTGCTCAAAGGAGGCGGGCGGGAAATGATAAGGCACTACCGTACACGCATGGAGGAAGCTGCCGCAAATCTTGATTTCGAGACGGCAGAAGTCATGAAGACCAAAATGCAGTCCATAGAGAAACATTACGGCAAATCCATAATCGTGAACAGCACAATCGGCAGCGTGGACGTGTTTTCATTGGTGTTCGATGCCAACGAAGCCTACGGCAATTTCATGAGGCTAAACGACGGGGCGGTTATACAGTCTCTAAACCTTGGTTTCAGGATGAACATCGAGGAGGAACAGTCCGCCGTTCTCGGGCTTTTCATCGCCGAGATAAGGGAGAAATTCGGAGAATTGTCAAAAGAGGTTCTCGTACCGTTCATGCCGGACGTGGAAATGGACTCGGTGGAGTTTCGCATTCCCGTGAGAGGCGACAAACTCGCCCTGCTCGAACTCAGCCTGAAAAATGCCAAGGAAATGCGTTTCAATGCCTTGAAGCAACAGGAGCACACCGACCCTGACGAATTCAGGATGAAGGTAATGGAAGAATTGAGGACAGCCCTCGGAATGAAGGAACTTCCCCGCCACATCGAGTGTTTCGACAACTCCAACATTCAGGGCACGAATCCTGTGGCGTCTTGCGTCGTGTTCCGCAACGCCGAGCCGTCCAAGAGCGATTACAGGCATTTCAAAATCAAGACGGTAGTCGGAGCGAACGACTATGCTTCCATGAAAGAGGTTGTCAACAGGAGATATTCGAGGATGCTTTCGGAGAACCCGGACGACCTTCCGCAACTGGTGGTCATAGACGGCGGAAAGGGGCAGCTCGACTTCGCATATCAGGCTCTTGCGGAACTCGGGCTGACGGAAAGCCTTACGGTAATAGGTCTTGCAAAGCGTATGGAAGAAGTGTTCCGTGTCGGCGATCCTTATCCTCTGTTCCTCGACCGCAATTCGCAGGCACTCAAAGTCCTGCAGAGAATCCGCGATGAGGCGCACCGTTTCGGCATCACGCATCACCGCAATCTCCGCAGCAAGGCTCAAATCCAGTCTGTTCTCCGTGAAATCAAGGGTGTGGGTGACAAGACGGAGCAGCGTCTGCTCATGCACTACGGCAGCGTGGCGAGGATTGCCGCAGCCTCTGTCGAAGACCTGTCCAACCTTATCGGAAAAGACCTTGCACAGAAGGTCCATGACCACCTTGTGCAAGGTCTCTGATGCTTACGGATGCAAATCTGTTACTTTGTTGTCACTTCCGGAATGCCGTAGTCAGGAAGAGTCTGCTCCCCGTAACTGAATGTGTATTCGGTTCCGTTGTCGGATTCGGTTGCCTTGACAAGCCGTCCCTCATTGTCGAATTCGTATTCGAATCTCAACGTATATCCTCCCCCGTCATCGGTGGAAGCAGGGAGTTTTTTTGAGAATGTTCCCGTGTATGAGGAGCATGGAGTCAGTCAGTTGTCTGAAACAAGGAAGAATGCGAGGTCGAATCCTGTTTCAGGAGCTTCTGTGTCAGACGGAACTATGGTGCCGCACATGCCTTCGAGGAATGTCATGTTCCCGTTTTCCCAGCGTATTTCCCTGGCGTCGTCGTTGGATGTGTCAGTGCCTGTAAATGTCCATTTTGAGAGGGTATTGTCTTCTGCGTATTCCATTGCGACCCATTCAGAGTCATCCGTTGCCTCAGGATAATATGGCTGGGTCAGTGCGTTCCCGTTTCCGTCAAACTCAACCTGGAAGTCGAACTTGTAGTGGTTCGGATCTGCTCCGGCATCTGCTCCGACATCGCCATACTCTTGGCAAAGAGAGCGCAAAGATAGCAAGAAGCGGAAAGCAAAGCAAATCTGCCGACAAAGCAGGCAAACACCTGCCCAACCCTATAAAGTCAATTAAATTTTGAATTTGGGGATTTTTTTACTTACTTTGCACCCCGATAACATGCTGAACAAGTGTATATAAACATAAACTATTATTAATTTAAACATTTCAATCATGTCAGACGTTGCAGCAAAAGTAAAAGAAATCATCGTTGACAAACTTGGCGTTGACGCATCTGAAGTAACAGAATCAGCAAGCTTCACAAATGATCTCGGAGCAGATTCTCTTGATACTGTAGAACTCATCATGGAGTTCGAAAAAGCATTCAACATCACTATTCCGGACGAGGATGCAGGCGAAAAGATATCGACGGTAAAAGACGCTATCGACTATATCGAAAACAAATTGAACGCGTAGTCAGGACAGACGTCCAGATATAAAGGCGGACCCGAACGGGCTCGCCTTTTTTCGTGTCCGGACAATGCTGTTTCCCTCATAAGCCGGCACTGTCGGCTATGCCTGCAGACCATGTCCCTGCTCTCCGCTGAAACAAAAATCAAATAAAATACTAACAAAAAAATAACTCTGTTTTTTTGGAAATGCAGAATTCTGTGTCTATATTTGTACCACACCACACCAAAGCAGAAATTCAAAAAAATGAAAAAACGGAGACTAATCCAAGAAGAAGGCAAATGCTGGGGTCTTGTCCTCGCTTTGCTGATGAGCGCCATTCCTCAAGGGATCTTTGCCCAAAATTATTCTCTGAAAGGGACGGTCACGGGCTCGGACGGCTTGCCTGTAATCGGAGCAGCCGTCATTCTGGACGGGACGACACATGGGACAATGACTGGTACGGACGGGACTTATGTCCTTGATCTGCCGTCAGCCCCGGATGCCGATGCCATGCTTGAAGTGAGTTGTATCGGATACAGTACAGCCGCAGTCAGGCTTACCGCTTCCGCAATTGCCGGAGGTAATTTTGATGTTGTTCTGGAACTTGACACTACTCTGCTTGAAGAGTCTGTTGTCGTAGGTTACGGTACAGTGAAGAAGAAAGATCTTACCGGAGCCCTGAGTTCGGTTTCCAACAAGTCACTTATGCAGCGGCAGCAGACCACGATTTCGCAGGCACTGCAAGGGGCGATGCCTGGAGTCACGATCACGCGAACCAATTCTGCTCCCGGAGAGGAAGCCACCATCCGAGTGCGAGGCATAACTTCGATGACATCCGGGGCCTCCGATCCTCTTATCCTTATAGACGGTGTGCAGGGAGCATTGACGGATGTAAGTTCCGCTGATGTGGAAAGCATCACGGTCCTCAAGGATGCGGCATCCGCTTCGATCTACGGTTCTCAGGCGGCGGCCGGAGTGATTCTCATCACGACCAAGAGAGGAAGCCAGCAGGGAGCAAGAGTATCCTACAGTTATACCATAGGTTTTGATTCTCCGACTGCGATGCCCGAATATGCCGACGCCACGCAGTACATGGAAGCCGTCAACGAACTCCGCTACAACGACACTCCTTCCGGAGGCTGGTATCAGGAATACTCGAAAGACTATATAGATAACTATTATGCCAACAATGCCGTAAATCCGGACCTCTATCCGAATGTCGACTGGCTCAGCCTTGTGCTCAAGGATTTTTCACTGCGCCAGACACATAATCTTTCCGTGAGTACGGGAAATGACAAATACAAGACTGTCTTGAGCGTGAACTACGACGACGTGGACGGACTTTTCACGAAAAATCTCGAGTGGCAGCGCTACAACATACGCCTGAACAATGACATAAAGGTGTTCAAATGGATGCGGGTGGCGGCAGACGCATATCTCAGGATGACAAACGAACTCGATCCGGCATCCTCCCCGTCATCACTGATGAGGTACATGCCTCCTATCTATGCGGCGCAGTGGACAAACGGCCATTATGCGCCAGGAAAAGACTCCAACAACATTTATGCGGCCCTCATGGACGGCGGAACGCGCAACAGGGACATCTACAAGGCCGGAGCACGTTTCCAGTTGGACATAACTCCCGTAAAGGGCCTGACGATAACCGGAGTCTTCGCACCGAGCTTCACATATACCAAGACGAAGGATTTTACCAGTCAGGTGCCGTACTGGAGCGACTATGACGACACTTCTTCCAGCAGCAACAACTACATTTCGCAGGCGACCCGTACCGAACTCGAGGAAAACCGCAACGACATTTTCTCGCATACGACACAGGTTTATGCCAACTATAGCGAGACCTTCGGCCAGCATCACAATTTCAGCGCAATGGCCGGATATGAAAACTACTGGTACTCGGAAGAAGGGCTTGTCGCTTCCAATTCTTCTTTCCCGCATTCGATGATACCATATCTTTCTGCCGGAAGCACGGATGCCGTCACTGCTACAAGCAAGAATGTTTACCAGTTGGCCAGAAGGTCCGCTTTCGCGAGAGTGATGTACAATTACAAGAACAAATATTACATCCAGGGAAATGTCCGTGCGGACGGTTCCTCCCGGTTTGCCAAGGGAAACAGATGGGGCGTCTTCCCGTCCGTGTCCGCAGGCTGGGTGTTCACGAATGAAAATTTCATGTCCGGAGCAAAGGGAATCCTGGATTTCGGCAAGTTGCGCCTGTCGTACGGACAACTCGGAAATGAGCGGATTTCCGGATACTATCCGTACCAGACGACGCTCGCCTCCATAAATTCCATAGGTTATGTCGGAAGTACCGTAACGGCCCTGCAGGGCTATTCGCAGACGGCAGCAGTTGTCAGCGACTTGTCATGGGAAACGACCACCACGTATGACATAGGCCTCGATCTCGAATTTTTGGACAACAGGCTTTCATTCAGCGGAGACTATTACTACAAGAGGACTGATGACATGCTCCTGCAGGTTCCGATAGCCCCTATAATCGGCCTGTCTGACCCTTACGACAATGTCGGCACCATGCATACCAGCGGGTGGGAAATAACTCTCGGCTGGAAAGACATAGTCGGGGACTTCAGTTATGGCGTGAACTTCAATCTCTATGACGACGTGTCTGTCATGGGCTATATCGGTGGCAGGGAAGTCATCAGCGGAGGCACGATCATAAAGGAAGGTTATGAATACCAGTCATGGTACGGCTTTGTCAGCGACGGCCTTTTCCAGACCCAGCAGGAATTGGACGCTGCCGCAAAATACGGCAACGACCAGATAGGTGACATACGTTATAAGAACCTTGCCGATGCGGATCCTGCCAATCCTCTGATCAACAACGAATATGACAGGACGGTTCTCGGCTCCTCTCTCCCGCATTTCAATTTCGGGGGCAGCATATTCCTTGCCTGGAAAGGCATAGATTTCAGCATGGATTTCCAGGGTGTCGGGAAACGCAATGCCTATCTTTCCGACTATATGGTGCAGCCGCTGCGCGCACAATGGTACAATGTCCCTACGGAAATAATCGGAAAATCCTGGAGCCGCAAGAACACTATAGAGCAGAACCTGAACGCCAAATATCCGAGGTATTCGTGGAACAGCAATTCGAGCAACTATGCCTATTCCGACTTCTGGCTTTTCGACGGCTCGTATTTCCGCGTGAAGAACATGACTCTGGGATATACGTTGCCGGAACGCTGGATGAGAAAAGTTTACGTGAGGAACCTGCGCCTTGCCGTCACCCTTACCGATTTCTTCACATACAGCCATTTCCCGAAAGGCTGGGATCCGGAAGGCGGAGTATCGGCCTATCCTATAACCAAATCCGTGCTGTTGTCGGCATCGATAACTTTCTGACGGCGAGATAATACCATAACAATGAAAATTTGCAGAAAGATGAAAGCAATTGCATCAATATCAGGAATATTTTGCTGCATAATGGCAATCTCATGCAGCAATCTCGATCTTTCCCCTCTTGACGAAGCCTCCACCGGAAACTGGTTCAGGACGGAAGAGCAATTCGACATGAATCTCAATGCCTTGCTCCAGCATCAGTACTGGCCGCAGGAGCGCAATGAATGGACATCAAGTAACCAGTGCGAACTGGATGCCCTTACCGATGACTTTACAAACCGCAGTACCCTCATTTCCTTTACGAACGGCAACCTGAACGGTACCAATGCTGTTGTCAGGCAAATGTGGGATGTTACCTACAACGGTATCAACAGGTGCAACAGGATAATCACCGAACTGAAAGAACTCGGAGAAGAGGCCATAGGGAAGGATGCCTACAACAGGATAATGGGTAATGCGCGGTTTTACAGGGCATGTTTCTACTCCCGTCTGCTGATGCATTTCGGCGACGTGGTCGTTGTTGACGAGGACATCGATGTCGAAACGGAAGAAGGACGTAATGCTGCCTATCTCCTTGAAAGGCAGGACAGATGGAAAGTTCTTGAGGATGTGCTTGACGAATTTGATGCCGTAGTGTCTCTCCTTCCGGTGTCTTACAGCGGGTCTGAAGTGGCGAGGGCTACGCAGGGAGCCGCCTATGGCATGAAGGCGAGGACCGCCCTTTATTTTGCCTCAATACGCAAGTGGGACACTTCCGGTCTTGCCAACGCAGCGGAGGCCGAACGTCTTTTCGGAGAGGCGGCAACGGCAGCGAAAAACTGCATGGACCTGAATGCCTATACGCTTCATCCGGATTTCGAGGAACTCTTCCTTCAGTCCACAAAAAATTCTCCGGAAGGCATATTCGTGATTCCGCGTTCCAAGATATTGTCCGGAGACAACAAATACCAATATCTCGGAGGGCAGTCCTGCACTGCAAAACTGTCCCGTCTTTCAGGTGCATCCACATGTACCACGGTCTGCCCGTCATGGGATCTTCTCTGCTGTTTCCTCTGCACTGACGGTCTGCCGATAGACGAGTCCCCTCTTTACGACCCTCATGAACCGTTTGCGAACAGGGATCCGCGTCTGGCATATACCATAGTTGAATTCGGGACCAAACATCTCGGGGTGGAATACAATCCTCATTTCGAAAAGACTACGGTCTATAGCGACAGGGAGGGCAAGGAAGTGACCAACAACGATTCACGGTCATATCTGATTGAAGGCACTTCAAACAATTACGCTTCCTACAATGGTCTTGTCCTCCACAAGGGCATTGACGAAGACTGGCTTTCCCCGTTTGAGGTGGAGCCGGACAAGAAGATTCTGCGCTATGCCGACGTGCTTCTGATGTATGCCGAGGCGAAGATAGAATTGGATGACATTGACCAGAGCGTATGCGATGCCATAAATGATGTGCGGGCCCGTGCCTATGGGGTGGACAGGTCTTCCGACGAATATCCGGAAGTGACGATTTCCGACCAGGCAACCATGCGTACCATAGTAAGGACCGAACGCCGCATGGAACTCGCATTCGAGAACCTGCGTTATCTCGACCTTTACCGTTGGAGAATAGCAGGAAAGGTAATGAATTTCAGCAATTACGGGCTGCCGCGGAAAGATGAGACCCTGCAGAGGACCTACCTTGACAACAACATGTGGTTCATGGGTGCGGTGCCGCAGATTGACGAAAACGGATGTCCTGATTTCTCCGTGGCGCCTGCGAAAGGAGAACCGACCTTCTTCACCAACTATGCAGTTGTCCTGTCTACGCGTGTGTTTGACGAGAGCAAGCATTATTTGTGGCCGATACCTACGACCACACTGGATGTGATGCCGAACATAGAGCCGAATCCGGGCTATTAGCAAAAGGACCGGAATCTTGTGATTATCAGAAATCTTTATTGACAAGCGATGAAATCTTTTGTTTACAGAATATTGTCCATTGCGGCATGCTTTGTTCCGGCGTTGGCTTTCCAGGGCTGTGTGGACAATCTGGAGGAGGCACAGAGGAATCTTTCAGCCTCCCCGTCGGAATTCAATAATGTCTCCGGAACGGGAGAAACACTGACCATCAATGTCGAGAGCAATCTGTACTGGAATGTGTCGGCACAGGATGCCGACGGGAATACCGTGCGCTGGATTGAATTCGACAAGACAAACGGCATGGGATCTGACCGGATTCAGGCAACCGTTTCTCCGAGTGCATCGGCAAGGTCCTGCAACATCATCATCCAGGCAGACGGACGTGACGAGCAGGCAGTTGTCAAAGTCAATCAGGCGGCGGGGACCGGCGGAGCGGCGGAAGGATATGAAATGCCGGTGTATGACATTTTCATGAACGTAAGCGATTCGGATCCGGCTTCCGGCCCGTCCAACGGCTTCATTGACGGCAATTCGTTCTATTTCAATGACGGCATCTCGATTGCTCGCCTTGGCGGAGAAAGCGGGATGCAGTACCTCTGGAGGACGAATTTCTACGAAATATACCTCAATACGACAGGATGGGATGCGGAAGATGCGGCATGGGAGATTGCCATACCGGTTGCGGAAGCCCTGTCTGGGCCGTACCGTATCATAATCGGCTCCCGTTCTTCTGCCGACATGACGTGGAACATGCTGTACAGCAATGACGGGGAAACCTATGCCGAGACCGGCACAGGCTATAGCACCTCGGGATCAAGCAGGTTCAAGACCATGTTCTTTGAAATTGCTGCGGACAAGGCCGTGAATGCCGGAGGTACCCTGTATCTGAAGATGGTCCCTGAATCGGCGGTGGCATCCGATGTCTGGGTGTCGTTCGACCATGGACTTCTTCTTACGGACGAATATCCGGAGCAGTCGGATCTTCCGGAAGTCGGAGGCAAGGTGCTCTATACCTGCGGTTTCGACAATGTCAACACAGGTGCACCATATACCTTGCCGATAGGATATCTGCGCACGGCGACAGCATCTTTCGACGGGACTGAGTACGGAATTACCAAGTCCGGAACTGTCGTATCGACATTTGGCTCTGTAAGGCTCGGTGCGGGGAGCAAATCAGCCACGATTACCCTTCCGGCCCTGGAACTTCTCGGCGACGGTACTGCGGATGTGAAACTTACTTTCAAGTCCGTCCTTTATCAGTCCTCGGACTATACGGCCGCCAACGGAGGTGTCGCCACTTCAGCCATTGAGGTAAGGGTGGCAGACGGAAACGGTACGGTTGAGAACCCGGGAGTCATTACAAATGTCGATACTGAAGATTTCACGGAAAATTCGGTTATTATAAAGGGCGTGGACAAGGACACGAGGCTTCAGATAGGATCGTACGACGACGGCAGCGACCACCGTTTCTACGTGGATGACATAGTGGTTGAAGTCGAAGGGGAAATTTCCCTTCCTGATGTTGTGGAAAGAACCATATCCGAAGTCATTTCCGAATATGGGGCATCCCTTTCCGACCAGGCTTCGGCAACAGTTTCCGCGAACATAAAGACTACTGCTACAGTGGTTTCCGACCGCACGGGAGGCAATATTGAGAATGGCCTTACGATAGTGCAGGATGCAGGTGCCGGTATAGCGCTTTCCGGAGCAGGCGACTGGTCTGCCGGAGATGAACTGGAACTTTCCCTTATGGGAGCACAGATTGCCAGGGACGGCGCAGGCTATGTTCTGACATTGGCGGAGAATTCCGTGACGCAGGTGTCGTCGGGGAACGATGTTACGGCGAGGACTGTCTCTGTCTCCGACATTGCGGACAACGAGAATGTCTATGTTGCAATCTCAAATTGTCAGGTACACGATTCTGACCTTTCCAAAACATGGGCAGGAAGCACGCTGATGGAGAATGCTTCGAAGCAGAGTTTCTCGGTAAGGGTAAATGAAACGGCAGCGTTTGCAGATGATGCCGTACCGTCGCTCAGCGGGACAATATATGGAATAGTGCGGGACGGAGTCATCTGTCCGAGGAATGCCGATGACGTTTCAGGTCTTGTCCTCGACAGGATTACGGATGAGGGCATAAAACTCATGACCCCTATAGTCAATATCATCAACATTCCGGCCGGCTCATCCGCAGCATCCGACGCCGACAACCTGTCCATTGAGGGCAATGCCCTTACCTTCTCTGCGAGCGACCGTTCCGTGGCAGGGGCGAAAATAGAACTCGTCGGAGGTACGGAGACTCCTGACATGGCAGTGGGCTGGGCAAAAGCCAACAGTTATTTCAACAATTTTGCAGAAGTGACCTATGTCGGGGACGGTGCTTATCTTCAGTTGTCCACACCGGTGGCCGAAGACCTTTCCGGTAGGGTGCAGGTAGTTTTTTCTATTACCGGCGAATCGAAATCTCCGCTGATAGGCACCGAATGGAATGTCTTTTGGAGCAAGGACGGGAATACCTGGATTCCTACGGAGACAACCTACAACAATGCCAACAGAAACGCATCTTCGGCTGCCGCTGCAGGAAATTCCTTCGTCATGCAGAACTCGACCCTTGTAGGCATTACCCAGAGCCAGTTCACCATAGCCTCCGCCGACAGGATTCCTTCCGGAGGGACGATATACTTCAAGATAGCCCCTTCTGAAAGCGGTCTTTCCGGCAACCTGAGGCTCGCATTCGGTTTCTATATTTCGTCATCAGACATAGTGAATACTATAATGCCTGAAGGCGACAACATCCTTGCTTCGAACAATTTTGAAACCTGTGCATTCGGCCCGGACTATATGATTGGAACCATAGCCTACATGGGCTGCGTCAGCAAGAATACGGATGACTACAGCGATGAGTATCTTCCTGCGGGCTGGTCTGCCTCCTTAGGGTATGTAAGATGCGGATATGCTTTCTTCGGTTCGGCATCAGGAACGAATTTCGGCGTGACGACCCCTGCCCTCGAAAAGATAGGCGCCGGCTCTGCCGACATCAAGGTCTCTTTCAAGGCATGCCTCTATGAAGCGGCCAACGGCAATCAGGCCATAAACGGAATCGTGGTCGATGTCGTGGAGGGAGATGGCCAGGTCGGAGAACTCCAGTGGGAGACAGATCCTGCGACAGACTATTTCGGCTGGCACAATTGCTCCGTCACCATTACCGGCGCAACTTCAGCCACAAAAGTGTTCATAGGCGCAGGGTCGCAGAGCGGCGACAAGAGATTTTTCCTTGATGACGTGCTTGTGACCAAATGATGTAATGATTATCCGCAAAATGTCGTCTTGACTACGTATGAATAAGGTAAAAAATTTCATTTCCAGACTTGCTGCAGCCGTGATAGCGGCTGCGGCAGTCTTTGCTGTCGCTTCCGGATGTACAAAAGAGGAAAAGACCGGCAGCATAACTGACATAAGCAACATATCCCTTCCCGGTACATTCAGGGGATATTACGGCGATGCCGTTACAGTTTCCGGCAGCGGATTCATTGACGGGGACTCCATTGTTCTGCAGTCCACTGAAGATTCTTCCGTCGAATATGTGGCGGCTGTGACGGCCGTGACAGGAAATTCCCTCACATTCAGTCTGCCTGACGGCATTTCTTCAGGAGAATACCGGGTCTATGTATATAGGGCCGAGGCCAGAAGACTGCTCGGCAGGATTAACATTTACATTACGAGCGGAATCACTGTACCGGACAAGGCCGGCTGCAACGTAAAAGGCTTTGTGGGCTATAACGGGACTCCGATACCCGGAGTGGCAGTTTCTGACGGAATCAGCGTGACGACAACCGACGAGGATGGCTTCTGGTGGCTTGCGTCCGACAAGAGGAACGGATATGTGTTCATTTCAGTCCCGTCAAACTACGAGGTGGATGTAGTCAGGACCATACCTCAATTTTTTGCCTATCTTCAGGAAGAAGAGAATGTTACTGAACAATGCGATTTTAATCTCTATCCTGCGGACAACAGCCGTCACAGGGTAATCGTCTTCACGGACGTCCATCTTGTTGACAGGGTAACCGACCGCAGCCAGTTCCAGCGCGGGTTCATGAGGGAAATTACCTCATATCTGGCAGAATGCCGTTCAGAGCGGATTCCGACATACTGCATAGCCTTGGGCGACTTGTCCTGGGACACGTACTGGAAATCCAACAATTACAATCTTGCAAACTACCTTGATGACATTCAGGGGCTTGACTGCGCCGTGTTCAGCGCTCCGGGCAACCACGACAATGATCCTTCGATATCCGGAGACGATTTCCGTGCCGCCGGACAGTTCAGGCAGATCATAGGACCTACCGACTACTCCTTCAACATCGGTGACATCCATTATGTCATGCTTGACAATGTCATCTATACCAATCCGCAAGGCGAGAGCGGAACTTCCCACAGTTACGAGACCGGGATCACGGACGAGAAACTGGCATGGCTTAAGGCAGATCTTGCGCTGGTCGACAAATCCACACCAGTCGTTCTCGGCATGCATGTCCCGCTGTACAAGTCTCCGGCTTCAGACGGCTCATCGTCATATAACTTTTCGGGAGCGGAAGATCTTGTGGCCGCCCTTTCGGGCTATGACGTGCATATAATTACCGGGCATACCCATTACAATTATTCCATAACGCAGGACGAGGGCATAAGGGAGCACAACATTGCCGCAGTCTGCGCTACCTGGTGGTGGACAGGGCATACAAACTTTGCGGGAAACCATATATGCCGTGACGGTTCTGACGGAGGATACAAGATTTTCGACATGAACGGCACGGACATATCGTGGAGATACAAAGGAATAGGCCGGGATGACGATTATCAGTTCCGCACGTACGACAGGAACAGCATACTGATTTCAAAGGCTTCTCAGTGTCCTGATGCCTCCGATACGGATTTCAGCACTTATGTGCGCGGATATGACACTGCCAGTGATGATAACTACGTGCTGATAAACGTGTTCGACTGGGCCGATGACTGGAAGATAAAGGTTGTCGAAGAAGGCGGTTCCGAACTGCCCGTGACCCGCATAAGGGATTACGACCCTCTCCATGTACTGTCCTACAACATGCTGAAACTTGCTAAAGACCAGCAGATGACTTTCCCGACATCGCTGACCTCACATCTGTTCAGGGTGCAGGCCGCTTCGGCGACTTCGACGCTGACAATCACTGTGACCGATGAGGACGGAAATGACTATGTCCAGACCATGACGCGGCCGAAGGCCCTGTCCTATAATATGGAATAAAGTCTTTTCAGAATGTGCTTCTCCTGATCATCCTGAAACTGCATTTCACCTTGCGGAGTTCCTTGTCAAGGATCATTCTTGCCGCAATTTCTCCCATTTCCCGGAAATCGGTCGAGACTGTGGTAAGGCCGTTGAGCACAATTGCATTTATGGGTGATTCGTTGTAGGATATTATGCCTATGTCGCGTCCTACCTTCATCTTCTTTTCTTTTGCGGTAGTGGCGACTTCTATCAGTTCGTTGTCGAGTTGGCTGTTGAGGATGAGGTACACTTCCTTTTCCCTGATGATGTCCTTGGTGACGCCTGAATAGAATTCGCCCTTGATGCCGTAATCCTTGCAGAAACGCCTGACTCCGTCGCAGATATAGTTGTGATACAGGCTTGAGGTTTCCGTTATCACGTTGAGCTGCTTCTGCATCCTGAGTTTTTTCAGGCCCTGGAGCAGCCCTTCGTATATGTCGTTGGAGAAATCCTGGTATGCTGCCCCGAAATTGCCGCTGAGGCTGTCGAGATAGCGGTCCATCAGGATCAGTTTTCTGTTCGGTATCCGTTTGAGTGCCTTGACGACCCTTTTCTGGATTGCGGGGGTCAGGGGGAAGTGCGGTGTGACAACATAGTAGTCATAGTG
>CALVDU010000062.1 GCA_944326375.1 uncultured Bacteroidales bacterium
GACAGGAATGTCCACATCCTTTTTAATCAGGATACGGGCAGCATCAGTGCGTCCGGAACGGACTTCCACCCTTGAAATCTTCGCGTCCCCGCCCCTGGTGCCGGAAAATTCAAGTCCTGACATCCCGGCAAAATCTTTTCCTGAAACGGTCATGTAAAGGCGTTTCCTTGTCTTTCCGGCCATGTCCTGCGGACACCACCATGTGATTCCGTCCTTAGGCGCATGGCAGTTCCATTCGGCGATTTCGCCGTCCTGCCCGTCAGTGATGGATGACGAGCCGTTCTCATACACAATTCCGGAATACTTCTTCACAAGTTCAATCCCGGCTTCGACCGGGGAGTCAAACGGCTTGATTTCAGATAGTTTCATTTGAGTCTCCGTAATTTCCCCGACAGGGGTGTCCCCGAAATGGAAACTTCGGTCGTATGCCAGCATGTCGGCATGTTCTCCTTTCAATGCAGCCTCAAAGTAATGTCTGAGACGCGGAGCATAATAATCCCTGATGAGCCCGGACCACACCCTAGCAGAATAGTCTCCGAGGGAAGGACCGCCTGCCCATGTGGACAGCAGTTTCCTCGTCTCCCTCTTGAAGGTCATCCTTTCGGTATCGCTTGTCCCCGAATTTTCCGCAAAGTCGAACCACCGCTGAAGCCTGAACAGAGGGTGTGACTCCAGCAGCCTGTCCACATCGAGGAGCATGGTGTCGAGGAGTTTCTGCAGGCTGCGAGCCTTTTCAATGTCCCCTGCCGCCATGGCCCAGTTGGCTGCCTTGAACACGTAGTCAGCCTTTGCGGCGATGTACAGGGCAGCATACTGGATTGCGTCCGTGCGGTACAATTCATTGTCCTTCAATGTGTCATAATCCGAAAGGAAGTCTTCAATGGCCTTGAAATAGTGCCCGTTCACATTCATGGTCTCAAGCCTGTGATAGGCCGGACGCTGCTGCCAAAGGAATTTGGCGTTGTTGGTGAAGTTGCAGTATGCCGACTGGCGCATCTCTTTCCAGAAATTGAGGACGCCTTCCGTGGCTGTCCCGTACCTTGCGGCAGAATATTTTGCAAGAAATTCGTCCACATCCTGCTCCGAGTCCGACCAGCCTGCGGCTGAAATCAGTTCATAGATGATTTCATTGTTCTCGACCCCTTCCGGAGAAGTGCCGTAGCCTTTCAACGCCCCCTTGTTCTCCGAACCGAGGGCCTCAAGATGGCCGTTGAGATAGAAGTCAACAGGTCCGTTCAGAGTGTTTCTGCCTCCGAAATTCGGAACGGTGCTCCAAATCCATTGTTTGCCGTACATTCCGTCAAGATAGTCCCAACTGGTTTCATTCTTCCACACGTACTCGTTGAAGTCCACGGCGAGGTCAATTATCATCATCTTGTCATCAGGGATGTCGCTCAGGAGTGCCTGTACGCTTTCCTTGTCCCATATCCCGCGGTTGTGCCCGAACATCCAGCCCTGCATTACCCATACGGCGTCGGGATTTGCTGCCTTTACGGATTCATAGACTGTCCTGCCGTAAGTCTGTAGTGTCTCGTACCGTGCCTTGCTGCCTTTAGGCCCGAACGGGATGTCCATTTCATTGAAGCTGTCGATAAGGTAGTATTCTCCTTTACCGAATTCCTTTTCCCACTCTTTTATGTATTCGGTGCCGATGACAGAAAAAAGGCTGTCAAGCGGAGAAAGCATGTAGCTTTTCAACCCTGACCATTTGGTTTCCGTCAGGTTTATTTCAGGAAAATGTTCTTTCATCGCCTTCGGAACGAATCCTGCGAAGCCCTGGAATACCGGGGTCATTCCGAGAGAGTGCATCCGGTCTAATATCTTGTGCTGCAGGGCAATCTGACTCTCCTGCCAGTCTGGTCCGAGGCCTCCGCCGACTGCGGTCATGTTGCCCATGCGCATCCACGGCAGATGGAGCGGACTTGTGAAATATTCGTTGATTTCCTCGTCGGAAAGTCCCATTTTTCGCCATACTCTGGCGAATATCGCCTCTCCGGCTATCGGGGCGAGGGGCATGTCGAAGCCGTGCATCGCCATCCAGTCGATTTCACGCTCCCACTGCTCCCAGGTCCAGAGAGGATAGGTGTAGCCGAAGGTACATACGTTGTCGTACAGGTGGTGTGAAAAAGGGGAGACGGTTTCAGTCCGCCGGACTGTCGGTAGGCTGTCCGGGAGGTCGAGACGGTTCCCTGTCCAGGAGACGATGCCGAAGCCGTTGCTGAGGATGTAGTCGTAGAAGCCCTTGCACAGGGCGACAGGCGAAGTCCCCGTCACGATGATGCTGTCTGCTGTGGACTCGTAGGTGTACCGGTCACAGTCTCCGGTTTTGGCGACGAGCCTCAGTTCGAGGGCTTCGGGGAATGTGCCGAATGTGCGTCTGATTACAGCTTCTGCACCGGCGGTTTCCTTTGAGGATGTCCCGTCTGCGCAGCCATACAGGACGCAGGTCAGGAAGAGCGTGAGGATAAGCGGGATGTGTTTCATAAAAAGGTGTTTATATTGTTATCGTTCTGCTGTCGGGA
>CALVDU010000063.1 GCA_944326375.1 uncultured Bacteroidales bacterium
ACCCTTTCCGGTTATCTTTACGGCATCGACTTCTCCGCCAACTTCAACTATGTGTTCGGCAACGACATATACAATGCGAACAAGATAGAGTTCACTTCTTCAAGAAAATACGAAAGAAGGAATCTCATGAAGACAGGCGAGCAGCGCTGGACCAACATCAACTGGGAAACCGGTGAATTCCTTTCCCCTGAAGAACTCGAGACAGTCAATGCAAACGCTACACTTTGGTCTCCGGCAGTCGGACAGGCTGTCCTGACGGACTGGGCGGTGGAAGACGGTTCTTTCCTCAGATTGAGTTCGGCCACCATAGGCTACACGCTTCCGTCGCATATCACGATGAAAGCCAAGATTTCCCGTCTGCGTTTCTATGTGACGGGTACGAATCTCTTCTGCCTCACCAATTATTCGGGCTATGACCCTGAGGTGGACACGAGAAGGGATACCCCTCTTACTCCGGGCGTGGATTACTCCGCATACCCTAAGAGCATAGGATTCGTGGTAGGTGCCAACATTACTTTCTAATCCTCAATTCGAAAATTGTCATGAACAGAATTTTAAGCAAAATACTTGTAATAGGAGCGGGAATCGCGGCAGCGGCATCGGTGGCATCATGCGACCTTACCACGGAATCGCCGTCGAATTTCAACGAGATGAATCTCTTTTCCGATCCTACGCTGACGGAATATCAGCTTTATTCCGTGTACAACATCTTCGGCGGCACCAACGCCCACAGAGGACGTTATCTTCCGTGGTACGGCTACAATACCGACATCGAATGGTTCATTTCGAGCGACAGGGGTGACAAGTCGCAGATTGCCATGTATGACATAAGGGTTACCAACACCCAGCTCAATCAGGACAACGGACCTTACAATGAGTTGTACAGCGGTATCGAGCGTGTCAACCTGACTATCAACGGAATCCGTAAATACGGAGACCCGCAGGAGCGTCCGGAAATGGCTGCCCTCCTCGGCGAGGCCCTTACCCTCCGTGCTGTCCTTTACGCCGAGCTTCTCAAGGCTTTCGGTGAGGTCCCTGCACGTTTCGAGCCTGTGACACCTGAGACGATATATCTCAACAAGTCCGACAGGGATGTCATCTACAAGCAGTTGCTCGGCGACCTCGAAGAAGCCTTCAATTATATGGCATGGCCGGGGCAGAGTGCGGCTACATCCACTACCGCCCGTGCGAGCCTTGCCTTGGCGAAAGGCCTTTACGCCCGTCTCGCCCTCATGGCCTCCGGACTGGCACAAAGACCGGCAGAAGGCATGGTAGGAACGGGAGATCAGGGTTCCGTAAGGTACACCAACGATCCGGAACTTCAGAAAAAAGTCCTTTATCCTAAGGCTCTTGCCGCATTGAAGGATATTATCGACAATGCCCATCTCGAACTGATGGACTATGAGGAACTTTGGCGCAGTGTCAACAATATGGACCTTACTGCAGGCAAGGAAATCATCTGGGTGATCCCGTTCTCCGAAGGACGCGGCCGCTGGAACTTTACCTTTGCCGTCAGGCATGAGCCATACACCGAATATTCTCCGGCTGAGTCCTCAAAAGGCGGACAGGCAGGTCCTGTACCTTATCTGTACTATCAATACGGAGAAAATGACGTGCGCAGGGACATAAGTTGCGTGAACTACTTGTGGAAATCGGATTCAAAACCTTATCCTGCAGGTATAGCCGACTGGTATTTCGGCAAATACCGTTTCGAGTGGATGCAGGCTCATCCTTATGCGGGAGGTCAGGACGACGGTGTGAAGCCTGTCTACATGAGATATGCAGATATCCTCCTCATGGCAGCCGAGATAGCCAATGACGAGGCTTGCGGCAAGAGGGATGAAGGCTTCGCCAAGGATTGTCTCCTTGAAGTACGAAGGCGTGCATACAAGGGCAATGAGCAGGAAGCTGAAGATTATGTCAACTCCCTTTCCGGAAAAGAAGCTATCTTCAATGCTATAGTGGACGAAAGGGCATTGGAATTCGTAGGCGAGTTCCTCCGCAAGGCCGATCTTATCCGCTGGGGAATGCTGAAATCCAAAATGGACGAAGCCGTACGGGAACTGCAGGCATTCCGCGATGCCAGTCCGAACAGCCCTAAGGGCATAGATTATTCGACCCTCGGCACATATTGCTGGTACAGGCACGGTACTGATGCCTACGGTGTCCCTACCATCGAGATGTACGGCATACATCCGGGTGAAAACCTCGCCACCGATACCACCCCTCCTCCTACAGGTACGGGCTGGGTCCCTTATACAAGCTCAAGCGGCAACGTGTCGAGATATTTCGTAAGTTCCGCTGAAGCAGGTGATGACCCTAAGTCTGCCGCATTCTATGCGGGTGACAAGAAGGAAATCGACAAGGCATCGGCCGCAGGCGGTTTCTACGTCAACGATCCGGATACGAAACAGTGGTGGCCTATCTTCCAGATTTCCATCACCAACGGTCAGGGTTACCTGAAGAATGACTACGGTTATTAACAGAGAATCTGTGATTCATAATGAACAACAATTTTAGAAGCATGAAAAAAATATTCTCAATATTGTCAGCGTCGTTGGCAGCCCTCTTTTTCTCCGCAGGCATTGTTTCCTGCGTGGACGAGACGGAGCTGATAGAGACGCTTGATCTTGGCGCCTGCCTTACACCGAGCAGCACCTTGATGAATATCAGTACCGAGGACGGCCGTACGGTTACACTCACATGGTCGAATTCCAAGGGTGCGACCCAGTACGTGGTCGAAATTTTCGAAGGGGCGGATGCGGATGCAGTGCCTGAAAACGTATTCGAGGGCACTCTGGTCGAAGGCCCGCTCGTGGTTCCGGCCGCTTCGGAAGGAACCACTACCTCCACAGCCGTAAGATTGGAGGCAGGAAAATTCTATTTCGCCCGTGTCAAGGCCCAGAAGTTGGACGAGAACGGCAATCCTCTTTCTGAAGATTCGCATTGGGCTACCTTCCCTTATCCTATCGAACCGTATCTGGTGATGGACGACGTGGAGACCTTTGAGGTTGCGGCCAGGGCAGCCGAAAGCATTACAGTCTCATGGGCGGTGGCCTCGGATGACATGGACGGAGTCAATCAGGTGCGCGTATATCCTGACCCTGATGATCCTA
>CALVDU010000064.1 GCA_944326375.1 uncultured Bacteroidales bacterium
GGCAGGCCGCTCTGCTGGGTGCCTTCAAGATCTCCCGGTCCGCGCATCTTCATGTCTTCCTCTGCAAGTTCAAAGCCGTTTTCGGTTGCGCACATGAGTTCTATGCGATGTCTGGAATCCTTGCTGAGCTTATGTCCCGTCATAAGTATGCACCATGACTTTTCAGAACCCCGTCCGACACGTCCGCGCAACTGGTGCAACTGACTGAGGCCGAAGCGCTCGGCGCTCTCTATGACCATGACGGAAGCGTTCGGCACATCCACTCCTACCTCTATCACGGATGTAGCCACCAGGATATCGGCCTTCCCGGCAACAAAAGCGTCCATGTTGAATTTCTTTTCATCATTGGACTGCTGTCCGTGGACAATCGCAGTTCTGTACGGAGGGAAGGGGAAAGCCGTGACAATCTGTTCATATCCCATTTCAAGATTCTTGTAGTCCATCTTCTCGCTTTCGAAAATAAGGGGATAGACCACAAAGGCCTGCCGTCCCAGCGCAATCTGCTCCTTCATGAACTTGAACAATGCAGGGCGTTTGCTTTCCGTCGCGGAAATCGTCTGGACAGGTTTTCTGCCGGGCGGCAGTTCATCTATGACCGAAACGTCAAGGTCACCGTACAGGGTCATGGCCAGAGTCCTCGGAATCGGGGTCGCCGTCATCACGAGCACATGGGGAGCGAGCCCGCAGGAAGTCTTGCGCCAAAGTCTGGCCCGCTGCTCCACACCGAACCTGTGCTGCTCGTCGATTATGGACAGGCCGAGATTCCGGAACACCACATTGTCCTCCAGCAAGGCATGCGTACCGACTATGATGCCTATGCTGCCGTCCTCCAGTCCCTGATGGACTTCCCTTCGTTCCGCAGTCCTGCTGCTTCCGGTAAGCAGGGCCGTCCTGACCCCGGTGCCGTCGAGATATTTTGAAATGTTCCTGAAATGCTGCTGGGCAAGGACTTCGGTAGGAGCCATGATGCAGGCCTGATAACCGTTTCCTACAGCAATGAGGGCAGTAAGCACGGCCACCATAGTCTTGCCGCTGCCCACATCGCCCTGCAGAAGCCTGTTCATCTGATGCCCGCTCTTCATGTCATCCCGGATTTCCTTTATGACTCGCTTCTGTGCCCCGGTCAGAGGGAATGGCAGGGATTCATAGCAGACATTGAAGGCTTCACCTACCTTAGGCATCATTATGCCGTGTTCATTGCGGCTGCGGACATATTTCTGCTTGAGCAGCGACAGCTGAAGAAAGAAAAGTTCCTCGAATTTCAGCCTGTATCTGGCCTTTTCAAGGGCGTTCAAGTCTTTCGGGAAATGGATATTCCTCAACGCAAAATGTATGGGGACGAGTCCTTTTTCCATCAGGAGATGCTGTGGCATGGGATCCTCCACATCAGGAAGGGCAAGATTGAGGGCGGACTCCATCAGTTTGTTCATAACCTTGCCGGTAATGCCCCCGTTCTTGAGTTTTTCGGTACTCGGATATACTCCCGTCATTGAACGGCCTTCAGTTGGGTTTCCGCCTGAATTCCCTGCCGGAGCAGGGTCAACCTCCGGATGCACCATATTCAGCCGGCCGTTGAAAATGGAAGGCTTGCCGAAAAAGATGTATTCTTCCCCGACCTTCAATTTTCCGAACATCCATTTTATGCCTTTGAAAAACACGAGTTCGATGAAACCGCTGCCATCCCCCACGAGCACGCTCATCCTCTTGACCACATTGAACTTCACATCCTCTTTTTCAACCGGTCCCGACTGCCCGAAAAGATTGACTTCCTTTACAGAGGCCCTTATCTGCACGTATGCCATATCCGGTGAAATCCCGGAAATGGGCACAATGCTGCTCCTGTCTATGTATCTGAAGGGATAAAGTCTTATGAATTCGCCGATTGTATTGACATTCAGTCCCTTTTTGAGCAAGGCCGCCCTTTTCGGTCCGACACCGGACAGAAACTGTATGTCCATATCCAACGAATTGTGCATAAATATGTCTAATTCATTTAATGATTATCCGCAGGTACTTTTACGGATATCGATATTCATCTTGTTTCTGATACATATCCGGTGTCGGCTGGGAGAGGGATGCCTTTTGCGACGGCCCCGGCCCCAGCTTCTACCGCAAGGGCATCGCACCGCTCGTTCTCCGGATGCCCCGCATGCCCCTTGATCCAGGAGAAACTCACCCTGTGCCTGCGGTAGACTTGCAGAAACCTCATCCACAAATCCGGATTCTTGGCCTTGGCGAAACCCTTTTTCTCCCAATTGAAGACCCAGCCCTCATTAACGGCCCTCACCACATAGGACGAATCGCTTACGACATGGACTTCCGCCCGGTCCCACCGGATGGCTTCAAGCCCCTTTATCACCGCCATCAGTTCCATTCTGTTGTTGGTGGTGCAGGCAAAGCCTCCGGACATTTCCTTTACCCTTCCGGCACATTTGAGAACCACTCCATAACCTCCCGGTCCGGGGTTTCCGCTCGACGCTCCGTCGGTATAAAGGAATATCGGAGGCCTCTGCGGATTCTGCCGGAGCGGTGACATGCCCGGCTGCGACTGTCCGCTATTCAATTATCTTTCCTCCCTTTGGCTTTATGGCCGTATCCGGAAGAGCGACCTTCATCCTGTTGTTCTGCAATTCGTCATATTCCGCACGATGGTTGCAGATGTCCACCGCCGCAAAAATCGCAGACATCATAGACACAGGATTGGCAAGATCCCTGCCGGCCATTTCGTACGCCGTGCCGTGATCCGGAGAAGTCCTTACGATAGGGAGGCCTGCCGTAAAGTTGACGCCGGACTCAAAGGCAATGGCTTTGAACGGGGCAAGCCCCTGGTCATGGTACATCGCCAGCGTCGCATCGAACTTCCTGTAATTCGACAGCCCGAAGAATCCGTCTGACGAATACGGTCCGAATGCCAGTATCCCTTCCTCATTTGCAGCCTTTACGGCAGGAAGGATTATGGATTCCTCCTCATCGCCGAGCAGTCCGCCGTCCCCGCAATGCGGATTCAGGCCCAGCACGGCAATCTTCGGAGAAACTATGCCGAAATCCCTTTTCAGGGAAGCATTCATTATGCGGAGTTTCTTCAATATCAGGTCTATGGAAAGTTTTCCGGGAACATCCTTCAGAGGAATATGCCCTGTGGCCACACCGACCTTGAGGCTGTCGCTTACCATTATCATCGCCACTTCCTCAGCGCCGAATGCCTGTTCGAGATATTCCGTATGCCCCGGATATCCGAAGCCTTCCTTGTCCATCGATTTCTTGTTTATCGGTGCCGTCACGAGCGCATCGATACAACCGTTCTTTATGTCCTCTACTGCCCTTTCCAGCGCAATCATCGCAGACTTGGCAGAATCAGGAGTAGGTCTTCCGGGTTCAACATATACGTTGTCCGGCAGACAGTTGATGATGTTGACCCGCTTCTGATGCGCATCCCTGGCGGAAGTTATCACATTCGTGTTGATCTGGTCAACATTGTGAAGCTGTTTCTTGTAGAAACCGAAAATCTTGGATGAACCGTATATGACCGGGGTGCAAAGTTCCAGAATCCTCTCGTCGGAGAACGCCTTGATGATGACTTCATAGCCAATCCCGTTCCCGTCACCCTGCGTAATGCCAACTACTAATTTTTTCGCCATTTTTCCAATATTATATTTCCACAAACTTACATAAAAAAAGGGGATGTGCCAAATATGAATTTGACACATCCCCCGACGTGCGCAGGAGCAGAGTCGAACTGCCACACCATTTCTGGCACTACCTCCTGAGAGTAGCGCGTCTACCAATTTCGCCACCTGCGCCTCAAAAGTGGTGCAAAGATATACAAAAAATTTCATATTACAACATCGAAACTGAAAGAAAGTTCCCAATCTTCCACGATGAAGGTAATGTCCGCTTTTGCATAATCTATGTAAAGTTCCACGTCTGCGAGATTTTCGGCGGTCCAGTCATAGCCTCCCGCCTCAAGATACTCTCCTATGGCGAAATCCCTCAACACCTCATCATCTTCCGTCATACGCAATATGAGGGACGAATCAGTCTGTCTGGGCACATTGGCATGAAACAGCCCTTCCCCGTCCTGCGACATCGCACAGCTGAATTCGCCATATTCCGGAACTGCCATGAACGAATAGCCGGAAACATTGCCGATTATCCTGGCTGAAAAAGGATAGGGACTCTCCGGACCTGTCGCCATCCTTACGGAAATCCTGCAATAATTCTTGCACAGCCTCACCTTGTCCTCGCAAGATTCGCCGGAAGCATCCACCGCAGACGTGTACATGAATACCGACGGACATTCCTTTCCCAGCGGTATCCGCAATCCCGAAAAGTCCGAGAAACATCCCTCATCCCCTGCAACCGCCAGCACGTGCGCCGGACCTTTCGGAATACGGAACAGCATTTCAGGCACATCCTGCCCGCCATCACTCCCGTACAGGCCTGAACAGGCAAAACCGTCGGAGGCCAGGACATTTACCTTTACCGGAGCCTCGGCACCGGCATCACTCATGTCTAGCCGCAGCAGACACGGACATCCGGACCTGTCCTCCTTTACGGAGCAGCATGACAAAGCCAGCAGGCACAGGCATATTGCAGAACATCTGTACAGAAACATTTTGTCAGTCATGGCGGGAAAAATATGGTTTCATCTATATCGTAACAGTAGAAGACGCCCCTGTTTCCCAGTCGGAAACGGTGATGGTAAGCGACACTGAACCTAAAGAGACAGGGACATCCGGGTCGGAAGATCCGAGCCTCGTGATTTTCAGTTCTTCTATATCATAAGTATGGTTGGCCTCGATGTTTTCCATGTTTACAGGATAGTAATAGGTCTTTCCGAGGATGGTCGCCTCCACGACAAGCCTCGTGAACCTCGGAGTCCAGACTTCTTCAGAAGAATCGGAAGACACGGAATTAGGATAACAATAGAAATAATGAGGCACGGAATAGGTTTCCTTTGCAGATACGGACGTATTCAGGTCTCCTGAAGACAGAAGGTCTGGACATTCGGAAGCGTTCTCCGACTTGTTGAGCCATACGGAAGGGGCGGACGGGCCGGAATAAAGCCTGTCTCCGGCGACATTTGTCAGATAGATTTTATCAATCCGGATCGGCGTGGAAGCATACTGTTCTGCAGAAAGCGCATTCGTTATCTTCCTGATGCCGAGTCTTGCCACCAGGCGCCTGACACTTACGGGTATCTCATTGTCCGCCTCGCTTATGGAAAACGGCACGCTGCCTGTCATAACGAAATTCCCTGGAGCATTGTCCGAAAGTTCCGATTTTGCATTCCTGAAGTCGGACATGGAAGCGACGTACGTCAGATCCGGAGCATTGACTGCCGCCACTATGTCCTTGTCCCCTACAGTACAGTTCAGCTGCACTTCGGACGCATTGCTCTTCCCGTAAGCATCCAATGTGCCGTCCTTGCGGAAAACGAATACCTGCAGGCTGTTGACCGCATTCTCCCCGTCTGTCGTCAGAACTTTGGAAACAGGAGAAAGGACGGGGATGCTTACTGACACCGGCACCTTGTCGTCTTCTGCGGAGCCGCTGACGGTCACCGTGTTTTTTTCCGTACAGCCGGCACAGAGACATACGGCCGACATACAAAGAAGTTTTTTTGTTGAATTTTTCATAAGTTTTTATTTTAATTGTGTTTATTGTCTGCATAATCCAATATTCCCGACATTTCCGGGTCGAGATTAGCCCGATGGGCCATGGCCGGGTCAGCAGAAACGCTTTTCTTGTAGCATTCCTCCGCCTCGCGGTATCTTCCCATGCGTGCCAGAACAAGAGATGTAAGGTAACTCACTTTGGCATTCCTCCAGTCAAGGGTCCTGAGAATGGCGAGAGCGGATTCGTCATATCCGGAAGATGCCATGGCAAGGGCACTGTTATAGTCCCCGTAGGGTTTCAGCAAGGTCGCCGCAGTCTTATAGTCCATGTTCTTCAAGGCATTCACACCTTTCATATAAACGGTGTCAGGTTCCGTCGTATGTACGGTGTCCTTGGCCATTCCTTTCCTGTGAAGATGAAAATCAAAACGTACCGTTCTGAGTCTTGGATAGATCTTCTCCCTCATGTACCTGTATTCCGGCAACCGGCTCAGCCGGAGTTCCGCCGCCTCCTTGTCCTCCTCTGCTCCGGCTTCAGCCACGATTGCCTTCACGTCCTCACCCAAAACGGTATCGTTTTTCACGAGAGTGCAGAAATACTCCCAGTTCTCCGGAACTGATGAGGACTTCATGCAGTCCGCAATCCTTTTTTCTTCGAACACATCCGAAAAATAACGCATGACAGCCAGTGACCTTCTCTGCGCCAGCCTCTTGTTGAATCCGTAATCCCCCTCGGGAGAACAGGATGCCGTGACGACTACCGAATCCAGGACAAGATTCCCGTCCGAACCGGCCTCGGCAAATGATTTCCTTATCCGTTCCAGTTCCGAGGCATTCCCCGGAGCAAGTGAATCGAACACTGAACTTCCGCTTTCAAAATCAATATAGGCATTGGTATGATCCGTTACCCTCCTTTCCATTATCCGGAAAACATATCTCGGCGTGTCATCGGCAAGGGAAGCCAACGAACTCACATAAAACACCAGACTGTCTATTCCGGCCAATGCACATAAATTCTCTCCATTTCGCCAGATGCTTCCGTTAAGGCCTATCTCTATCCGTTTCATCATCGGGACTGCAGCCACATCCTGCACGTAGCGGTACACGAGAGCCCCTTCGGAAGACGCAAGTACCGTGTCAAGCCTTATGTTGCCGACTATCGGGTCTTTCACGTATTTCCGGAACATCCTGTCCCTGTCGGAAATTCTCCTTTCGTTCCTCGCTTTCATGATCTTGTCCGTATAATGTTCCCTGACAGTACGTAGATTTACTCCGAAGATGTTTTCTGCATCATTGTCGTACACATACGAAGAATCATCCTTCATGGCATAAATTTCAGGAAAGTGCCGGCGTATGAACTGCTCCAGCTGTTTTTCCCTCACAAATTCCGTCGTGTCTCCGATTATAGTGGACAGAAACGCCTCATACCGTTCATATCCCCTCAACTGTTTCTGGCGATAAGCATTTCCTGTAATGTACACAGGCTCGAGCAGCGAAGAATCAGTCATTACAGTTTCCGGTTCACCCGTCTCCGGAGAAATGCGTCTGGCATACAGTTTCATGACAGGATTGAATTTCAGCTGCAGATCGGAACGCACCAGCCCCTGAGGGACAGTCATGTCGAACTGGATTTCCACCCTTCCGAGACGTTCCGCCACATTCCTGAAACGAGCCGTCACCTTTGAAGCCACAATCACGTCCGTGGCCACCATCTCGCCGGTTTCATCATCCCTGACGGCCTTCATCAGCAGAGGACCGTCTCGCCTCGGGGACGAACTGTCAACCTGCACATTGATGACCGAATCCCGGCATAATGGCGGCTCATCGTGCCCGGCCAGACTTAAGGAAACCGATTCTGCCGCTCTCTCCAAATCTGCCAGTCCCTTGCCGGCCATGCAGGAGACAGCCGCAAGAGCCGCCGTCATGCAAATGATTATGCAATTCCTAAAAGACATAGGCGAGAGCTATGATTATTTCGTTAGGCAGGATGAATCCTTTTGTTCCCGAATCCACCGTCAATCCGCACGACGGGCAGTCATAAGTCCTGAACTTCTTGACTCCGGACCACAGTCCCAGTCCGAACTCCAGATTGAGGTTAGGGTGTATCATGCAGGTATATCCTGCGGAAAACCCGATGCCGTAACCGTCTCCTTCTTCCGTATCCCTGGATAGCATCCCTCCCCTGCTGTATTCCTGATACTGCAGTTTTCCGGCTACCCACCACCCGGAATAGGTATGCCACGGCCACATCCTGACTCCGACATTGTATGCCTGCTGGCGGTTCTGCATCTGCCTGTCCGTCCCTGAATAAAACGTGAACGGATTGAACCTTGCACCAGCTGTTATGCTCCAGTGCTGGGCCACGGCGTATGAAGCCTCCATATTCAGGGTCCCCAGATTGACATAGCCCATCACGTTTGTCGACACCGAAAACTGTTGTGCCGCCGCTGCCGAAGACGAGAGCATCGCAGCCAGAATTATTATCCCAGAAAACTTCATCACGTCTATCTGTATCTGTAGAACACCTGTTCGATCATCCTCTCTTTCGACGGGTACAGAGAAGTCATCCTTGACTGGAGGGCGGAGACATCCGTCACGTCCGTCTGCATTGCTGCAAGGAAATCCGCCTTGTCAAAACCCCTTTCGTCGAGATACCTGAAAATCTGCGGAGAGAACCAGTATGAAGAACCGAACTGAGGCACTGCTCCTCCGTATCTTTCCTTATACATCACGCTTTCAAGATAATATGCCCACATTTCCCCCACTTCACAATGGCCTGCGTACTGGCCGGTACCGTCGCCGTAGGTCATTCCTCCGGTGGTGACATAGGACCTGAGGATATATTCTATATACTTGTCCCAATAGGCAACCCCGACCTGGGAAAAATGGCTGCAATGCGCAAGTTCGTGACAAACGGCCCTGTATACGTCCCTGTATTCGGTCATGTCTTTCGTCCCGATCGTGACATCAGGAGCAAAAAATGCTATTATTCCTGCAAAGACGCCAAGAAACTTTGAAATGTATTCGCTCTTTACCACGCTCTTATGGTGTATCATCACTGCGCTGCTTGCAGAAAGACCAGAGAAAAGCCATATCCTGAGGTCGGACGGAGGTAGCGTAAGCCCCATGTCCTCGTCGGCGCAACGTGTGATGTAGTCGTATGCGGCGTTGTTGACGGCCGATCGCAGGAAAAGTTTTCTGTCGGAATCCCTGGTGATCGTAATGTTTATACCGTCCGCAGACGCTTTGCCCAAAGTGGATACGGAGGCCGGCACAAGCACCCAGTTGAAGCCGATGGCAAAACCCTTTTCGTTCTTGAACATGAGCCTGTACTTCAGTTTTGCCGAAAATTTCTTGGGGATGGTATAATATCCGTCCCTGTCGGTATATGCGGAAGAAAACTTCACGAACGTGTTGCATACTATCTTCACTCCGGACACGCCGAATGGCTGTCCTCCGTTTGCATGGGCATCCACTATGGTAATACGCCCGGACGGATTGACTTTCGGCTTTCTGGTCTGCGGTTCAAGCATTTCAGTGTTGCCGGTCAGGCGGTATGCCTCACGTTCCACGGCTTCCCAGTCGATTCCGTCGTCCGCCCTCGACCCGAGATCGCTTTCAGTTATGTGGCATTCGTCAAGTATTTCGTACTTGATGTCAGGAAATTCATAGTCTTTCGGGACGACGGCATACTGCCATGTGATGGATTCATCCGGCAAGGACGGATCATGATAATAGTCTCCGTCAACAAGAATTTGATAATCAAGAGGATAGTCAAGGAGTTCCAGTTCCGATGCGTCAAGAAGCGCAAATTCGTCTGAATCCTTCGGCAAAAATCTCACATACAGATGTGAAGTCTGGATTTCTTCCCTCGACTTTGTAGGATAAACGGAAACGTAGGCTTCCCTGACATTTTCTGTCGTATAGGGATTTTCCAGCCTTTCCCCGAGGACAATCATGTCATGCCCAAGCACGTCTCCGCCAGACAGAACGGAATTGTCTTCCGTCACAAAACTCTCTCCGCTGCATGCCGACAACAAGATTGCCGACATGACAAAACCCGCAAATCTGTCCATATCTCAATTGTTTTTTGTCGAATGCAAATGTACGGGCGCACATCCGTGTTCAGAAAAAACAATCGATTAATTTCAGATTGCGGGTTTCAAATGCCTGTAAGGCTGTTTTTCTAAAGATAAGCATGAGTCCGATGCAAAATTTGCATCGGAGACCGCTGGGGAGCAGGCTTTAGTCTGCGACGGGCTCCCGGAGAGGTCGAGAGCGGTTTATGAGAATGTCCGGTGGACATTCGAAAGCGAGCAGAGTGAGGGTGACGCCCCTTAGTAAGGGGCAGGCGCATAGCGACTGGGGATTAAGACTGACGGATTTCGCAGAAATCCTTAATGGCGGTTCGACGAATATCCTGATGCCGAGTATGACTAATTCGTCGGACCGACGTTAAAAGTAAGATACCGTCCTCTGCTCCACATCGGACAGTATGCTGTTGGCCAGTCTGCTCACTCCCAGACGGAAAAGATCCTTGTTGAGCCATTCTTTTCCGAGTATTGCCGACACGATGGAATAATATGATACAGCATCCATGGAAGTGGATATTCCCCCCGCAGGCTTGAATCCCACCTTCCGTCCCGTAGACTTGTAATATGCAGCAATACATTCGCACATCACGTATGCTGCCGCCGGCGTGGCATTCACGCTCACTTTTCCCGTGGAAGTCTTGATGAAATCCGCCCCTGCCTCCATTGCAAGGAATGATGCGGAGGCAATGAGTTCATGCTTCAGGAGGAGACCCGTTTCGAGGATCACCTTAAGATGTACGGTCCTGCCCTGAGATGCGGCCACCCTGTCTATCGCCTCCCTGACGGCCCTGATTTCCGCAGAGGCCGCATCAAGGTCTCCGGCAAGAAAACTGTTGAGGGCCAATACTATGTCGATTTCATCAGCCCCGTTTTCGACAGCCAGTTCGCATTCCCTCACCTTGACTTCCAGAAAACTCTGGGATGTCGGGAAACAGGCTGCCACCGCCGTTATGTGCACTTCAGGAACCGTTTTCACGCTCTTTACCGTTCCTGCGAAATTCGGATAGACGCAGATTGAGGCCGGCATGGGATATTCCGGAAAGTTCTTTCCGAAAGCATTTACCTTCTCGGTCAGCTTTGCGATTGACTCCGCCGTATCCTCCGTCTTCAGCGACGTCAGGTCCATCATCGAAAAGCAGTCCTTGAGAACCTGCGGAGAGATGACGTTGTCCAGGTTAGCCGCGACCATGTCCAATCCCCTGTCTATTGCCACCTTGTCCGGCGCATATCCGTATTTTTTCAAATAATCTGTCATGACAAATATGTTTTATTCTTTAATTTTAGAATCAATGATTATGGTGACCGGTCCGTCATTCACGAGCGACACTTTCATATCCGCCCCAAAAATACCTTTTCCGGCCGACTTTCCCAAATGTTCCCCGACAAGCGTGCAGAATCTTTCGTAAAGGGGTATCGCAATCTCCGGTTTCGCCGCCCTGACATAGGACGGCCTGTTGCCTCTTGCCGTCAAGGCATACAGGGTAAACTGGCTGACTACCAGCATTTCTCCATCCACATCCCTTACGCTGAGATTCATTACGCCGTCAGCATCGTCGAATATCCTCAAGGCAGCCAGTTTCTTCGCTGTCCATTCGAGGTCCTGCTCCCCGTCTCCCTCCGTAAATGCGGCAAGGACAAGGAGTCCGCGGCCTATGCCACAATGATAGCCCTCCTTTTCCACATCGACCGATGCGCTACGCACACGCTGTACAACAACTCTCATTTTCAGGCTCTTATCTGAATATTGAATCCTTCCTCAACAAGAGGTCTTACCAATTCCCCGATCTCTTCCGCAGAATATTTCTGCAAGTCTTTTTCAGGAGTTTCCCTGTCAAGGGTATATGCCATTATTTCCCTCGGATGCAGTTCCCTTACCAGAGCGGTCCATCCTGAAATTTCCGAAGCGGAATCGAAATCCGGAGATTTCAGAAACATGGTCTGAAGGATGAAATTACCCTCAAATCGTTTAAGGTTTCTTACCACTTCAGACAGGTCATAATGTCCGGAAGGCCGGTTTATCCTGAGGACTCCGGCCGCCGAGGAAGCATCTATCTTCAATATAGGGTTGTCGGCCTTTCTCAAGGCGGCAAAGACATCCTCCCGCCCAACCATTGTGGCATTTGACAATACCGACACTTTTGCTGAAGGGCAGAGCCTGTCCCGCAATTCCAGAACAATGTCCATGATTTCCGCAAAACCAGGATTGACGGTAGGCTCCCCGTTGCCCGAAAAAGTGATTGAATCTATCTTCACACCCTCTGCCGCACATTGTTCCAGTCTGGCAGACAATGCATTCCTCACATCATCCGGCGACGGCAGACTGCGGTCGCCCATACCGTCCCTGTTCCACCCGCATTCACAATAAATGCAGTCGAAATTGCATAATTTACCTTTCGGGGGCAATAGATTTATCCCCAACGAAGACCCGAGCCGCCGGCTGTGAACAGGCCCGAAAACTATGTCCTGAAATCTCAGCATCCTGTAATCAGACAATTCTTTTTGATCGGCTTTCCGGCGTGAGCCTTCCGTTGCCGTCAAGATTTTCCACAAAGACAATTCCCGGCTTCTTTCCAGCCTCCAATGATCCGAAAGAAGGCTTGTTCAGGAAAGATGCCCCGTTGAATGTCGCCCAACGCACAATCTCGCCGAACGGGACATAAGGGAAATTCTCTGATATGCAATACATTTCCTTGACCATGTCCAATGTGTCGTTGCTGGACAGAGAATCGGTACCTATGGTTATGGACAGACCGTTGCGCCTCATGAGGTCCAGCGGAGGCAAGGCTTCGTGTATGAAAATATTGGACAACGGGCATACGGCCCACCATACATTTTTCAGCACTTCTTTTGCGGCATCCGCCGCTTCCTGCGTCAGGCACACGTTATGCACCAGCAGCACATGTTCTTCAAACGGAGGACGATGGACATGTCCGAGCCTGTCAAGAAAATACATGAGCGCAGGCTTTCCCGTCACAGGAGGTGTACTGAGGTTCCGTCCCTTGTAATTGTCAGCCAATGCGCCTGTCCCTGAAATCATAAGATCCTCTTCCTCCCGGCTCTCCTGCGAATGGTATGAAAGATACCCTGCCTTCAGTGCTTCTGCCGAGGCCGCCGTAAGGAGCTCAGGGCTCATGGTATAGCACGAATGAGGAGTAGGTGCCGCATCTATCCCGGCCTTGTCGGCCTCCGCCTTCAGCCTGCGCACATCTTCAATCACGCCCGCACAATCTTCAGGTTCAGTACCGAACACTTCGAGGAATGTCCTCGTATATAGAGGAGACGACGCCTTCATGGCAAAGGTGTCATTGCAGTTGCTGATGTCGGCCATTGCAGAAACTCCCTGATTCCAAAGTACTTCAAGCCATTTCCGTGCGTCGGCGATTTTTTCCTCGCGCGGCTTCGAATCCCTCAGGGAATTTATCTGGTCTATGAACCCGGCCATCCCCGTGCCTTTCCTGAACTTGCCCTGCAGATGGGAAAGTTCCAGATGGCAATGCGAGTTCACGAGCCCGGGAATTATTGCTCCATTGTAAAATACAGGCTCTGAACCTTTGCCGGCTGATTTGCCGACTGAAACTATCGTCCCGTCGTCGGCGAATTCCACATATCCGTCCACAATCGGCTCAATGTCCCTGCCGGTATAAACGTATGATGCAGCTATCCTTTTCATCTGTAATCCAAAAATGGGGAGTCCTTGACCCGCACCTTTTCGGCAACGTCCACGTAGAACGGGTCAAATACAAGAACTTCCGCCGTATCCCTATAATATTCAAGACTGTCCCTGTCCGCCATGCGCAGCATCCCGTGACCGCCTTCGACCATTATCTGTCCGAAATCGAATGTCACGACAATGTCAGGCCGCTTGGACTGGATGTCCTTTTTCTCCGCCTTCAATTCGTTGAGCCTTGCTTCCAGAATGGAAGCGGATTTTCTCAGAATCTTGGAGAAACGTTCCGGATCGTCCATATAATGGTCCAGACTCGCCCTATAGTCGTCGGCGTCATAGCCGTATTTTTCGAATACGGCCTCATACACACAGGTCGTGTCCGCAGTCCGTCTTGCAGCAGGATTCGCCTCAAGCCACTGATCGGCAAGGAACATGTCGGCATATATTTCCGCCAGCTTGTCCTTAGGTATGACCCGGCTACCGCAAGAACATGACAGCACGGCAACTGCCGCCGCAAAAAAACACCTCAACAAGGACGACTTCATAGACCGGTTACCTTAACGTCGCTCCGAACTCCTGCGAGAAAACGTTGACAAGCCTTGCCATCACCTTTTCCACATCATTGTCGGTCATGGTCCTGTCCATGTCCTGAAGCACGAAATTCAGTGCATACTGCTTTTTGTCGGAAGGTATCCTGTCGCCACGGTAGACATCGAACAGCGTGACCTGCTTGAGCAGTTTCTTTACTGTCCGGAAGGCGCATTTGCGCAAATCGGCATACGAAACCTTCTCGTCGAGCAGAAGGGCAAGGTCTCTCCTGACTTCAGGGAATTTCGGCAATTCCTTGTATCTGATCTTGTCCCGTTTTGCAAGTTCGAAAAGTCCCGGCCAACTGATTTCCGCAGCGAATACAGGCTGCCTTATCCCGAAGTGCCTGAGCCTTGCCGGTGCGACAGTGCCCATGACTGCCAGCTGCAAGGATGAACCCGGGAGACGATAGACGAGTCCCTCGGAGAAAAGGTCGGCAGGGGCAGCCCCGGTCTCCATTGAATATATGTCAGCCCCGAAACGCCTGAAAAGCAGTTCAAGATATCCTTTCAGCTGAAAATAGTCGCTCTTTTCCTGTCCCGTGCGCCATGACTTCTCGCCTGGTCCTGTAATGAACATGGAGAAGGCAGTAGATTCGTCGTATGAATCGAGAGCCTTGCCGTCCGCACCGTCCTTCAGGGAATAAACAGAACCATATTCAAAAATGCGGAGAGTCGGGATCTGCCGGTTCACATTGTGTTCTATAACTTCCAGACCGTTGAACAGCAACGTCTGACGAAGCACGTTAAGATCGGAGCTGAGCGGATTCAGAATCCTTACGCACCTGGCTTCCGGGAATGTCGTCAGTTTCGAGTAATATTCCGATTTCGTAAGAGAGTTGTTCATGGTCTCGTTGAAACCGTTGTCTGCGAGGAAGTCGGACACGATATTCCGGAGGACTTCAGGTTCAGGCTTTTGCGTGGCATTTACAGACATCCGGACGCCTTTCGGCAGTTCTATGTTGTTATAACCGTAAATCCTGAGTATTTCCTCCACCACATCGCACTCCCTATACACATCTATCATATATGACGGGGCGGCGACCTTTGCGCCAGTCACACGGCCTTCCGCATCCCTGTACCTTTCAACAAATTCGTATGCCAGCGCAGACAAAATGGTCTCGATCGCTTCTGCGCCTATTTTCTTGCCGATGAATGACTCAATCCTCGCATAATCCAAGTCTATCTGCTTCTTCTCTATCTTTTCCGGACAGAATTCCTGCATCTTGCCAACGACATGACCTCCCGCCAGTTCACAAATCAGCAATGCAGCCCTCTTGGCGGCATATTCCGCAATCATCGGGTCAGCCCCCCTTTCATACCTGAAAGAAGCGTCAGTGCTTAACGAATGCCTTTTTGCACTCTTGCGTATGGACACAGGATTGAAATATGCGCTTTCAAGGAACACATCTTCAGTCTTTTCGGTCACGCCTGAATTTTCGCCACCGAAAACACCTGCAAGGCACATCGGCTTCTCTGCGTCAGCAATCATGAGGTCATTGGCTGACAATGTCCTTTCCATACCGTCGAGGGTAATGAATTTCTCACCCTCGGCAGCCCTGCGCACCACCACCTTGTTGCCCGCAATCATCGCAGCGTCGAACGCATGGAGCGGCTGTCCGATTTCCATGAGCACGAAATTGGTGATGTCCACCACATTGTTGATAGGACGCAGACCTATCGAAACCAATTTTTTCTGCAGCCATTCAGGCGACGGGCCGACTTTCACGCCCTTGATTGTCGTTCCGGTATATTTCGGAGCGCCGTCGGCAGCCTGAACCTCCACAGGAATGGCACCGTCGATTGCGCCTGAGGCTGAACACATGCCTTCCTCGCCCTCCCGGAATGCAGAAACGTCCGGAAGCACAAGTTCGCAAGGTTTGCCGTTGAATTTGAGCCATGCGTACAGGTCTCTTGCCACACCGATGTGTGAAGCGGCATCCACCCTGTTTGCCGTAAGCCCTATTTCTATTATATAGTCCGTCTCAAGATTCAGATACTCCTTTGCCGGAGTGCCCGGTACGGCAGACGGATCCAGAACCATTATCCCGTCATGCGAAGTTCCGATCCCGAGTTCGTCCTCGGTGCATATCATGCCGAAAGACTCGACTCCCCTGATTTTGGACTTCTTTATCTTGAAATCCTCCCCGAGGACTGTTCCTATGGTGGCAAGCAGGACTTTCTGGCCCGCAGCCACATTCGGTGCCCCGCATACCACCTGCAGAAGTTCCGGACCGCCGGCATTCAGTTTCGTTATATGGAGATGGTCGGAATCCGGATGATCCGTGCATTCCACCACTTCTGCGACGACTACGCCTGCAAGGCCTCCGGGCACAGTTTCCACCTGCTCCAAAGAATCCACCTCAAGCCCTATTGAAGTAAGTGCAGCTGCCGTTTCTTCCGGAGTCAGCCCGCATTTGAGATAATCTTTCAGCCAATTGTACGATATTCTCATAACCTGTATCTTTTATTGCAAATCTTCCTTTGAGAAAAGCGATTTTACAAATTCTCTCTTGTTGAACACTTTGAGGTCATCCACGCCTTCGCCGATGCCTATGAACTTGATAGGGATGCGGAACTGGTCCACGATGCCTATGACCACGCCTCCCTTCGCCGTACCGTCCAATTTGGTTACAGCCAGGGCGGAAACATCTGTAGCCCGTGAAAATTCCTTTGCCTGCTGAAAGGCATTCTGTCCTGTAGAGCCGTCGAGCACAAGAAGGACTTCATGAGGGGCATCCGGAATCACCTTCCTCATCACGTTCCGGATTTTCGTAAGTTCATTCATCAGGTCTACCCTGTTGTGCAGCCTTCCTGCCGTATCTATAAGGACAACATCCGCAGACTTTGCCACGGCCGACTTGACCGTATCGTAGGCAACGGAAGCCGGATCCGCCCCCATTCCCTGCTTGACGATATCTGCACCGGAGCGTTCCGCCCATATTGTCAGCTGGTCCACGGCTGCCGCACGGAACGTGTCCGCCGCCCCGAGCACAACTTTTTTCCCCTGCGCCCTGAGCATGGATGCAAGTTTGCCTATCGTGGTTGTCTTTCCGACGCCATTGACCCCTACGACCATAATCACGTACGGCTTCTTCGAGAAATCGAACGGAGCGGCATTGTCGTCAAGAGTCTCGTTTTCTGAAAGATTGAGCATCGAGCCGATTTCTTCCCTGAGAAGTTCCACGAGTTCGTCAAATGACACGAACTTGTCCCTGTGCACCCTTTCCTCCAGGCCGTCTATGACCTTGAGGGTCGTATCGACACCCATGTCCGAAGCCACAAGGGCCTCTTCAATGGCGTCAAGCGTATCGTCATCGACCTTTGACTTGCCCACGACAGCCCTCGAGAGCCTCTCGAAAAAACTGCGCTTGGTCTTCTGCACCCCTTTGTCAAATATTCCCATATAAAATCGTTGTGATTAAATCATACAAAGTTAGACAAAATCCGGGAAATAAACGAATAAAAAAGTGGAGACCGGAACATTGCGCTCCGGTCTCCACATAAATGACTCAGGAAGAGATTATTTTCTGGCGAAAAAATCCTTTACCTTGTCAGCCTCCACAAGTTCTTCCTTGAACATGTAAGCCCCAGTCTTGGAAGACTTGTCCATGCGGATGCACTTGACCATAGTCTTTGCGCCGGATTTGGCGCTGAAGGTAGCGACTGCTTTCTTTGCCATAAATCTGTCCTCCTAATTATTTGATTTCGCGATGAAGGGTCACCTTCTTGAGGTACGGATTGTATTTCTTCCTCTCCAAACGCTGTGTCGTGTTCTTCTTGTTCTTGGTAGTGATGTATCTTGAGATTCCCGGTACACCGCTCTCCCTCTGTTCAGTGCACTCCAAAATGACCTGAACCCTGTTGCCTTTTGCTTTCTTTGCCATAACTCACGAAATTAGACAAGGTTAACATATCCTTTGCTCTGTGCGTCCTTGAGAGTAGCGTCGAGACCGTTCTTCTCGATAGTTCTCATGCCCTTGCAGGACACCTTGAGAGTAACAAACATCTGCTCTGCCTCTGACCAGAATTTCTTGGTCTTGAGATTCAGGGCAAAAATGCGCTTTGTACGCCTTTTGGAATGGGAAACATTGTTTCCTACCATCCTTTTTCTACCTGTAACTTGACAAACTTTTGCCATTGTATATTACTTTTATAATTTTTTCTGTATTAAGGGGCTGCAAATATCGCACAAAAAAATCTAAAAAACAAGCGTTCTACACAAATTTGAAGAATCTGCGCCACCTTATGTTTTTCGGGAAGGATTTGTTCCTGTCGGTGGACAGCCATATCAGCGACGGTTTCCCTACCACATGGTCTTCAGGAACGAAGCCCCAGTACCGGGAATCCAGTGAATTGTGCCGGTTGTCCCCCATCATGAAATAATAATCCTGCTGAAAAGTATAGTTCCGTGCAGGCTGTCCGTTGATGAGTATCGTCCCGTCTTCCTCCACCTTCAGGTCATTGCCCTCGTATGAGGTTATGATGCGCTCATAAAGGGGAAGATTGTCCGTATTCAACTCTACCGTAACACCCTTCTGAGGAATCCAGAGAGGTCCGAAATTGTCCCTCGTCCATCTGAACTTCTCCGAAAACGGGAATATGGTAAGATACGAATCCGGTTCGTCCGGAGGATACACATCTATGTTCGCTTCCACGGAAACCACATTCGGGAAAGCCTTTACCTTTTCGAGCATTGCTGCAGTAAGCGGCATGTACGGATACCCCGGAAGGGTATCGTCGTACCACAGTTCCGCAATATTGAGCCCGAGGCCGTCAAGATTGACGTTGTTTATCTTCTGGCCGTCCGTAATGACCCTGTAGGAATTCTGCACCCCGGGATAGACTTCGAGAGGTTCCGAATTCACGTACACGAGCCCGTCCACAATATTGAGGGTATCACCGGGAACTGCCACGCAACGTTTGACATAATGATCCTTCTTGTCCATAGGACGTACCTTTGCCGGACCATAATATGCAATGACGTTCTCTCTGCCCATCATCCTGCATAAAGCGTAATAGTCCTCGGCAGGCGCCTTTGTCAGGACAGTGTCACCGTTGGGAAAACCGAACACCACATAATCTCCTCTCTTTACATGCCCGAACCCCTTGAGCCTTCTGTAGTCACTCTGAATAAGAGTGGAATAGGATTCTTTCCCGTTGGGAAGGACATTGTGGGTAAACGGAATGGTCAGCGGAGTCTGCGGTATCCTCGGTCCGTATGCGAGCTTGCTTACGAAAAGGTGGTCGCCCGTCATGAGCGAACTTTCCATCGATGAGGAAGGGATCTTGAAGGCCTGGAAAAAGAAGATGTTTATGAACGTGACCACGATGACGGCGAATATTATCGCATCCACCCACTCGAGAATCACATTCTTCTTCTCCCCTTCCTTGTACGTCTTCTTCCAGAACGCCCACTTTACTTTCTTGGTAATATGGGAATCGAAGATGACGACAAGTCCGAGAAGCCACCAGTAGTTTCCGAGCCAGATGACCCACAACAGGTAAAGCAAGGCCCAGAACCCGAACCTTGTCCACTTGTTGCGGTATATCTCCTTCAGACTCATCCGACGAAATGTCCCTTGCTATTTTACAGAATTTATGATCGCTTCGAAAGCCTGCGGATTGTTCATGGCGAGGTCGGCGAGAACCTTACGGTTGAGACCGATATTCTGTTTTGCCACTTTGCCCATGAACTGGGAGTAAGTCATACCGTACTGGCGCGCTGCGGCGTTTATCCTCTGGATCCAGAGTGCACGGAAATTGCGCTTTTTGGTCTTGCGGTCGCGGTATGCGTATGTAAGACCTTTTTCATAAGTGTTCTTCGCTACTGTCCAGACATTCTTTCTGGAAAGGAAGTAACCGCGGGTTCTTTTGAGAATCTTTT
>CALVDU010000065.1 GCA_944326375.1 uncultured Bacteroidales bacterium
TCCACATGCGGGCAACCGCTTCCCTCAGGAAATGACCTCTGACCGACAAAAAGACAAGACAATGTACAACAAGACAATATACGCCATACTCTTCCTCTCGGCTGCGTTCTGTCTCAGGGCAGCAGGACAGGAAGCACCGCAGAAAAACATGTACGATTTCGGATTCATAAAGGATTCGAACCCGTGGCTGTCCTCTTTCAACGCAGCCGGACTCGGCACTCTGCAGGTGGAAAGGACATCGTTCGCCGAAGCGTCCTTCGACAAGGAAGACGGAGGAGTGATACCGGTCGAAGGCTCCGATGACAGCTGGCAGGCAGGAGCGCAGACGGAATCCTTCGTGAAGATTTCCGACAGAATCGCATTCCACGGGAAACTGTCCTATTCCTATTTCAGCGGCAGGAACATGGGCGGGCACTATCTTATGGATCCCGGCTACAACCCCATCAATTTCGTGGAAAGCACGGAAGAGGACAGGGGGACGAAAGTAAAGGAACTCTACGGCCTCCTCGGGGGAATCTCCTATACCTTCAACGAAAAATGGGCGATAGGAGCCAACGTGAAGTATGAAACAGGCGACTACGCAAAGAGAAAGGACCCGCGTCCGCGCAGCCGCTGGCTCGACCTCGACATCACTGCCGGGGCGAAATACTCCCCTGTCGAAAACTTTTCCGTCGGGTTGGATCTCCAGTACAGGAGGACAATCGAGACTCTTGACGGGGACATCTTCGGAACTACCGACCAGCAGTATTTCACGCTCATCGACTACGGCGGCTATTTCGGATATACGGAAGCCTTCGACGGCACCGAAGGGTATGTGAACGTAGGCTCTTCATCCGAGCGCAATGCACGGCCTATGGCCAACACCTTCTACGGAGGTTCCCTCCAACTGTCTTTCGGCAGAAGCAGCAACATATTGTTCTTCAATGAACTGACCTATCTCCGTCGGGAAGGGAGATACGGCAACAGGGCCTCCATCCATGTGACCTACACCGAACACGAGGGCGACATATTCGGATATTCCGGTTCTCTGAACATCAGACGCGGGGCATCCCTGCACTCGGTCGCCCTCAACGCCAGGTACGAATACCTGCTGAATTACGAGAACATCTGGCGGCGGACGACCAATCCGGGAGAGGAGACGATTACGGAATATTTCGGGCAGACAGAAACCCTCGACCGCTCCGGATTCGACGGCTCGATTGCCTATACGGGCTATCTCGGCATCCGCCAGCACCGTCCGGAATGGGAATTCGGGGCTTCATTCGACGCTTCTTATCTCGCAGCGCGCTACACCTACTACCCGTTCTGGCGAGTCCAGTACATCACGTCACTGCAGGGAATTCTCCACGGAAAAAAGAATTTCGTGTGCGGAAACAACATTTTCACAGTGGGACTTGCCGCAGCATACCTCACAGGCTTCGGCACGAAGAATCTGGACGGCTCATACGCCACCACGTCCTCGGACAACCTCGTTTCGGGAGACTCCTACCTCAACCGCGACTTCGAATATGACACAATCTCACGGATGTCCGGAACTCTCGGGTTCAGATATACCCGCCTTTTCGGACACAGGATTGCTGCGTACATAGATATCCGCGACACCTGGTGTCACGCCCTTGAAAAACCTGTCTATCTGCCGACCGGCTACAGAAATGTATTCACCGTGACGCTCGGATGCAGTTTTTAGAATTCAACGACAATGGTAAAATGCAGAATCGCCGTCCTGGCATTGGCGGCAACCACGATTTTTATCGCCGAAGGGGTACATGTACCCGCCGGGGCAAAGGAAAAAATAGCGCCAGACCCTGAAATACGGGTCGGGAAACTGGACAACGGCCTGACCTGGTACATCAGGCACAACGAAAACCCGAAAGGCTGCGCCGACTTCTACATAGCCCACAACGTGGGCTCATTGCAGGAGGAAGACAATCAGAACGGCCTTGCGCATTTTCTGGAGCACATGGCATTCAATGGCACGAAGCATTATCCCGACAAGGAACTCTTGGATTTCCTGACAAAAGAAGGTGTTCGCTTCGGAACCAACATAAATGCCTACACCAACCGCACGGAGACAGTCTACAACCTCTCCAACATACCTCTCGTGAGGGACTCGTTCACGGACTCCGTCCTCCTTGTCCTGCGAGACTGGTCGTGCGACATTTCCTGCCTGCAGGATGCGCTCGATGCGGAAAGGGGCGTGATCAGCGAAGAATGGCGCAGGAAAGACGAACCGAAATCAAGAATGGCATCAAAACAGACCGGACTGATATACAAGGGAGCAAAACAGGCGGAAAGATCCGTGATCGGCACCCTCGAAGTCATCAACGGCTTCAAACGGGAAGAAATCCTGGACTTCTACCACAAGTGGTACCGTCCTGACCTTCAGGCAATAATAGTGGTAGGAGATTTCGATGTCGACAAGATGGAACAAAAGATCAAGGCTGTCTTCTCGGACATTCCGGCGCAGAAAAATCCTGTTCCCAAGGAGACATACGCTGTCCCTGCCCTCGACGCTCCCCTGTTCGAAAACATGACCGACCCGACAATCAAGTATCAGGTACTCAAGGTCATCCACAAGACCCCGTTCCCGACGGAACGCGACACCGACGAGTTCATACGGGACAGGTTTCTCCGCCAGATTGTCTCCACACTTGTGGCTGCAAGGTTCGACCATGCGGCAAAGAAGCCGGGCAGTCCGGTAAAGTCGGCCATTCTCGTGACCAATCCGTCCAGCACCGATTTTTACGTGTCTCTGTTCACGATTTCGCCGAAAAGGGACAGTACAGACCTTGAAAACACCCTCCGCTTCTACGAGAGGGAAATGCGCCGCATATTGGAATTCGGATTCAGCGAAGAGGAATTCGAAGATGCAAAATTCAAGGTTTACAGAAAACAGCGGCTGAACATGGAATCTTTCCCGTCGGAGGTCACCAACGGACAGGTAGTCAAAGTCTGCACGGAAAATTTCCTGCGCGGGCTGCCTCTCGCCTATCCGTCCGACATGAAGGAGACTGAAAGGGAAATTTTCGGCACGCTCACATACGAAGATGCCAAACCTTATCTGAACAGCATGTTCTCCGGCAGCGAGAAAATCTACTCATGGTGCATCAATGAGAACGAGGCCGGAGTCCTCCCTCCGACCGGGCGGATGAAGGAAATAATTGCGGAAACGGCGCAAGAGACGCTTGAACCGGAATATATGGAAATAAAGGATATCGACCTGACAGCGAATCCGGTCCCTGGAAAAATCGTGAAAAGCAAGGCCGTCAAGGGCTATCCGGCTGAAAAATGGGTGCTCAGCAACGGGATGACCGTATATTGGACCCCGTCAGAACCGGTCCGCTCAAACGACCACCTTGCGGTAAGAATCGTGTTCGACAAGGGCTATGCCGCTTTCCCTGAAGGGAAATCCGGTGAAGGACGCGCCGCAGCGGCCTTCATGAAAAGGAATACAGGTTTCAGAGGCACGGAAGCATCCGTCATCGCAGGTTCGCATTCAACCGCCGGAGCCACTGTCAGCACATCGATAGGATACTCGTCTGCGGAAATAGAAATGTACGCAGACAGGAAAAGTGCGGAAAAGGGCTTTTCGATGCTGTATCTTACCCTGACGGAACCGTATTTCTCTGGAGAGCGGGCTCTCGGACGCTTCGTAAAATCCAACATATCGTCCCTCAACAAGCCTAAAGATGCCGATGACGAATTCCGGACCGAAGAAAGGAAAATACGGTACGGGAACAATCCGCTGACGGAAGACCTCGACACCTCCGATTTCAGTGCTCTGGACATGAATTTCATAAATGAGATTTTCAGCCGAGAATTTTCTGATTTCGGCAATGCCACAGCATACATTGCCAGCGATCTCGACAAAGGGGAAATCATGGCATTGACCGAGAAATACCTTGCATCCCTCGATACGGAATATGCATACGGAAAGACAAGACCGGAATTCCTCCTTCCTGCATACAAAGGCGAGGCAAAGGCAGAAAAGACCGGTCCCGTGAAGTCTGCTCCGAAAAGCGACGTATCCTGCTGCTTCAGGACAAGGCTGAAAATGACGCCGGCAAACAGCGTGATGACCGAAATCTTCGATTACATCATGTCTGCAAGGTACATGGCGCAGATCCGCGAAGCCCGCGGAGGCACATATCACGTCGCATTCGGCACTGAAATCTACGGCACAGGCAACATTGCGGAAGCCACTGTACAGTTCCAGACCCGTCCGGAAATGACGGATGTACTTGTGTCCGACTGCATTGCAGGCATGGCCGAAGCGGCCGAAAACGGCTTTTCCGACGAAGAGATCGCAACAGCGAAAAAATATCTCATAAAACGTCACAAGGACAACGAAAAACGGTTCAGGAACTCACTCAAGACGAGAAACTCCGAAACGTTCGCATACGTCACGACCGGCTACGACGCCAAATTCGACTATGACGCGGCAGTGAATGCCGTGACGGCGGAAAATCTCCGCAAATTCGCAGCGTCCCTGTACAAAGGAGACCGGCTGCTGTCTGTTTACAATGAAGAATAACCAACAAATCATTTTTCAACATTATGGCTAAAAAATCCACAATCATCAGCAACTGGGCTAAATACCTGCTCCAATGGGGAGTACTGGCGGCTTTAGTGATTTTCCTTACGGGGATAATCCCGAGCAAGGAACCGGTTGATCCGGAAGCATACTGTCCTGTAGGAGGGCTCCAGGCGCTGACCACATGGCTGGCGAGCGGGTCTCTCCCGTGCAGCATGACCACGATGCAAATCATGATGGGCATAGCCCTCGCCGCTTCGGTAGTGCTGCTGAGCAAACTTTTCTGCGGATACATCTGTCCTTTGGGCACTGTGCAGGACCTTCTGACGAAACTGCGCAATTCCTTAGGGATCAAAGGAATTGAAATCCGTCAAGGCTCATTCGCCGACTCTGCACTCAGACTCGTGAAATACATTCTGCTGTTCTGGATATTCTACATGACGGCGACAGCAAGCGAACTCTTCTGCAAGAATCTCGACCCGTATTATGCGGTGGCGACCGGGTTCAAGGGTGAAATTACCCTGTGGATGAGCATCGTGACAATCTGCCTGCTCGTAATAGGGGGATTTTTCATCAAGATGTTCTGGTGCAAGTACCTGTGCCCTCTCGGAGCCATTTCCAACTCCCTGAAATTCTGGATATGGATTGCAGGACTTTTCCTCCTCTATTATGTGCTGGGACTCGTCGGACTGAATATTCCGTGGTGGATCCTCCTCGGTGCCTTCTGCCTTGCAGGATATCTCCTCGAAATCCTCAACAGGAGACCGAAATATCAGATAATCAATGTCATCAAGGACGAAAACCTTTGTACGCACTGCGGCATCTGCAACAAGAAGTGTCCTTATTCGATTGACATCAAATCTCTCGACGACGGTAGAATAAACCAGGTTGACTGCACGGCGTGCGGAGAATGCGTCGCAGCCTGTCCTACCGAAGCCCTGCGCATCGGAATATGCAAGAAGAGCAAGTCCGGATTCTGGAAAGTCGGCACAGCGGTTGTCGCAGCTGTTTTCGTGGCATTGGGCATCTGGGCAGGCAGCAAGTTCGAACTTCCTACAATAGACGTGACCTGGGGAATAGAGGAGACTCTTGAAGACGGCACGGTCAGAACCCTTGTAGACCCGTCTTCCCTCGCCACGATGAAAATGGAAGGATTGCGCTCCGTAAAGTGCTACGGCAGTTCCATGGCCTTCAAGGCAAGGCTCGAAAAGATCCCTGGCATCCACGGCGTCAAGACATACGTCGGAAGCCACACCGTGGTAATCACATACGACCCTTCAAAGATTACCCCGGAACAAATACAGGAACGCATATACGTGCCGTCGAACTTCAGGATAAACACTCCTGACCACAATGCCCTTGACAGCCTGAAAATCGTGACAATCAGGACAGAAAAGATGTACGACAAGCTCGACCTGAACTATCTCGGACTGCAGTTCCGCCAGACAGGCAAGAAACTCTACGGTCTTGAGTCAGAATTTGCCTGCCCGCTCATCGTGAGGGTATACATGGACCCTTCCGAAGAGGTTGACGAAAAATGGTTCAAGGAAATAGTAGAGAAAGACGAACTCGACATGCCAGTACACGGCGGCGGCTCCAAACCTATTGAAATGGACATCGAGTTCGTGGGCATGGAGGACGGCGTTTCCTACATAAAGACGACAGATTTCCTCGAAAAGATGTTCTCCGGATTCAAGGCCGAATTCAAGAGCCGCGTGGAGGAATATGAGGGGAAACCTCAGTTCGTGTATGAACTCGTTAACCCTGATTACGAAAAGCCTATCATAAGGAGGTACATGCCATATCTGAGCAACCATCTTTCGAAACATGAAGGCATCATCGGCATCTATCTTGTCCTCAACAAGGACTACATTCCGGCAATCCGAATCAGGTATGCCGCTCCGATGACTGCAGAAAAGGTATGGGAACTTATGACCATGCCTCAATGGACAATCACCTACAAGAAAGACGACGTGCGCACGATGGATGCGCCGATAGGCTTTGAAAAGGAAGGGGTTGAATATCCTTACGAAACTCAGGCACAATGAAATACAGAGTAATTTTATCATGTATGGCTGCAATCGTATTTTGCAGCCATACGGCTTTTGCCGACGAAGGCATGTGGATGATAAACGGCATCAACAAGGCCCTCGAAAAGAAAATGAAGCAGCGCGGGCTGAAACTTTCCGCAAATGAAATCTACAATGCCGACGCAGAGGGCGCCACCATCTCGGATGCAATAGTCTCCCTCGATTTCGGCTGCACGGGAAGCATGATTTCCGACGAAGGCCTGCTGATCACAAACCACCATTGCGCATACGGCGACGTGCATGCCCTATCCACGGATGAAAAAAATTACCTCGAAGACGGCTTTTGGGCAATGAGCCGGCAGGAAGAGAAAAGCATCCCGGGAAAGAACGTGTATTTCCTGAAAAGTGTGCTCGACGTGACGGAAGAAGTGGATTCCCTGATGCAGGATGCAGAAAAGTCCGGGAAGCACATGGGAATGAGGAAACTTTCCTTCACCCTCGAAAAAAAATACGGACAGGAAAGCGGACTGGAAGCCATGCTGGCATCGATGTGGAGCGGAGAAAAATACTACATGATGCTGTATGAAAAATATTCGGACGTACGCCTTGTGGCGGCTCCGCCCGTATCTCTGGCAGCATTCGGAGGAGACATCGACAACTGGGAATGGCCCCAGCACAAATGCGATTTCGCCATGTACCGGGTCTATACCGCCCCTGACGGCTCCCCTGCCGGGTATTCCGAGGATAATGTGCCGATGAAGCCGGAAAAGATCCTCAAAATATCCACATCGGGCTACAAGCCGGGCGATTTCGCCATGGTAATCGGCTATCCGGGCCGGACCGACAGGTACAGTCCGTCCGCCAAGGTCAATTTCGACAGCAGGGTCACTCTGCCAATATCCAACAGAATCAGAGGCAGCCAGATGGAAATCATAAACAGGTGGATGAATTCCGACCCGTCGATAAGGCTCAAATATTCCGACTATTATTTCGGGCTGAGCAATGTGCAGGAAATGAACTGCGGCAAAGCCAGGAACATCGCCAGATTCGGGGTAATCGACCTGAAGCGTGCAGAGGAAGAAGACCTGCAGCAATGGATAGACGCCGACCCGGAAAGAAAGGCGAAATGGGGAGACCTGATCCCTATGCTGAACGAGAAATATGCGGCTGTTGAAGATGCAGAAAGGGATATCACGTATTATCGTGAGACAATGGCCCGCGGCTCGTCATTCTCCCGTGTCGTATCGAGAATCAACATGATGAGGCGCGAAATACTCGACGAAAACGGCATAAAGCGCAGACCGGCAATAATGAACGAAGGTCCGGATTCTGCCGAAATCCGGTGCTGCCGCCAATTCCGTTTCTGCGGCAAGAAATACCGCTCCATCTCGAAAAACCTGCTGTCGGAGTACGACCGCTTCGTTCTCGACGTGGAGAGGGACCTTTTCCGCTATTCCCTCCAGGAATATTTCACGAACATCAGTGAAGACTGCCTCGGACCGTTCCAGAAGGGACTCAAGGCCGAATTTACCGGCAATGACGGGAAATGCGACTTCGATGCCATGGCAGCGGAATTGTGGGACAACAGTTTTCTCACAGACAGGGCAAGGCTCGAAAAATTCATTTCGGAAGAGCACACGATCGACGACTACGAACAGGACCCGATGTTCCGTTTCTATCAGGACGTCAAGATCATAAATCTCAACCGCCGCGTCTCGGCCATTGAAGGAACGCCTGCCATACTCGACCTCGAAAAGGAATACACGCATGCAAAATACGAGAAATCCCTTGCAGAAGGGCTTGCCCAGTATCCGAATGCAAATTCCACGATGAGGCTGACTTACGGCACCGTCGGAGACCTCATACCATACGACGCCGTACACTGGTCATGGCGCTCGACAGCCGATGGCCTTCTCGAAAAATACGATCCGGATTCCTACGAATTCAACATGAATCCGGAACAGAAACGTCTTCTTGAGGGGGCAGATTGGGGCAGATGGGCGGCCACCGATACGGACAGAAGCACCAAAATGTTTGTCAACTTCCTTACAGATAACGACATAACCGGAGGCAACTCAGGCTCTCCGGTCATGAACTCAAAGGGCGAAATCATCGGTCTTGCCTTTGACGGCAACAAAGAATCGCTCGCCTCGGATGTCTATTATGTGGACGACTACACGAAATGTGTCTGCGTCGACATCCGTTATGTGTTATGGGCACTCGACAAGTACGCCGGGATGCATCACATCCTCAGCGAGCTTGGTTTTTAAGCCTCTTTTATCACTATCTCGCCGTCCTTGACGTCAACCTGTATGGCTGAGTCCTTGTGCACGCTGCCGTCGAGGATGGCTTTGGCGATGAGGTTGACCAGTTCACGCTGCATCAGCCTCTTTATAGGTCTTGCACCGTATGCCGGGTCGTAGCCTTTCGTGGTCATGTAGTCCTCGAATGCCTGCGAGAACGAAATGTTCACGCCCTTGTCCGAAAGTTTCGACTGGAGATCCTTCATCTGCAGGTGCAGGATTTCCCTTATGTCTTTCCTCGTCAGCGGCTCGAACATTATGATTTCGTCAATCCTGTTGAGGAATTCCGGCCTGACGGACTGCTTCAGTACCTCCATTGCCGATTTTCGGCACTCTTCCAGCATTTCCTTGCGGCGCTCCGGCGAAATCTCGTCCTCTTCTCCGGCCAATTTGTCCATATAACCCTGTATAATCTCCGCTCCAGCATTTGAAGTCATTATCAGGATGGTGTTCTTGAAGTCGACTGTCCTTCCCTTGTTGTCGGTCAGACGACCGTCATCAAGCACCTGCAGCAGGATGTTGAACACATCCGGATGCGCCTTTTCGATTTCGTCGAGCAGGACCACGGAGTACGGTTTTCTCCTCACGGCCTCGGTAAGTTGTCCGCCCTCGTCATAGCCCACATATCCCGGAGGCGCACCTACGAGACGGCTCACGGAATGACGCTCCTGATACTCGCTCATGTCTATACGGGTCATCATGTTCTCGTCATTGAACAGGAATTCCGCAAGCGCCTTTGCAAGTTCGGTCTTTCCCACGCCCGTGGTACCCATGAAAAGGAAAGAACCGATAGGCCTTTTTTCGTTCTGCAGACCTGCACGGCTTCTTCTGACGGCATCCGAGACAGCGGCAATCGCCTGATCCTGTCCCACTACCCTCTTGTGCAGTTCGCTCTCCATCCTCAGGAGTTTCTCCCGTTCGCTTTCAAGCATCCTCTTGACAGGTATGCCAGTCCATTTTGCCACGACTTCAGCGATATCCTCCGGAGTCACAGCCTCTGTGATTATAGGATCCTTGATTGCGGCCTGCCTTGCGGTCAGTTCGTCGATTTCCTTCTTCGCTTCAGCCATCTTGCCGTAGCGGATTTCGGCCACCTTCCCGTAGTCGCCGGCCCTCTCGGCATTCTGCGCCTGAATCTTGTAGTCCTCGATCCTCTGCCTTGCTGACTGCAGACCGGTGAGTATGGACTTCTCCTCGTCCCATCTTTTCATGAGGGCATCCCTTTCCTTGTTGAGGGAATCGAGTTCCTCCTTGATCTTGTCCATCTTCAGG
>CALVDU010000066.1 GCA_944326375.1 uncultured Bacteroidales bacterium
AGCACGGCTACGCCTCCCTGTCGCTCGACCTCGTGCCGTCTCCGAACGGTCTTTACATAAGCATATCCGCTGCAGGAGAACGCTCACACCTTACCGGCACACGCAGGCTTCCGGCAAAAAGCATGGACCTGATATGCGTTTCAGGTAACCTTGGCGGCGCATTCATGGGTCTGCAGATACTCGAACGGGAAAAGAAAAAGTTTCTTCAGGAAAAGGGCAAATCTTCCCAGCCGGAGCTGTCGGAATACAAGCATTTCGTCGGAGAATACCTGAAGCCCGAAATAAACCCGTCTTACGTGCGTTTGCTCGAAGATGAGGCAATCATACCTTCGCACGGCTATCTTGTCAATAAAGGGCTTTCTGACGCCCTTAAACGGCTTGTAAGGGACAGCGGACTCGGAGCAAAGGTGTATGTCGAGAGGATTCCGTTCATGAGCGGCATTTTTGACCTCGGCAAGGAACTTAACATTGACCCTATATCTGCGGCATTCAACGGCGGCGAGGACTGCCGTCTGCTTTTCACGATTCCTATCGGCAGCCACGACAAGTTCCGCCACGATTTCCAGACATTCGACATCATCGGACACCTCGCAAAGCCCGAAGTGGGGGCAGTCCTCGTCACGCCGGAAGGCGTGGAACTCCCCGTACGGGCACAAGGCTGGAAATGATCGGCGACAATTTTCTGTCAACTACATGTCTTCCAACGAAAGGGCGTGAAAAGAAAATTGATATTTGCCGAATTCTGATACAGGAAGAGCCATTGTTTTTCTCTGCAGAGCAGCAAGATTTATTTTGGACGGATTCCTTTTGATTTCAGCAATAATGCCGGTATGGTCGAACTCGTTTACGGCGACCAAATCCATTTCATTTTCTCCTTTTCTGTCCCACCAGTTGCCTACCTGCGTAAATTTGCCCGACTCCATTGTCTTGGCATGAAAATACTGCTCAAGAGTACGTCTGCTGAACTGTTCATAATGCTGTCCGGCATTTTGTCTCAACAGGCCGAACTGCTGCCGCTCTATCAGACTCTGGTACGGACAGATGAACCGAAACCAGAAACGCAAAAACTGATCTGAAATCTCATACGCAGACACCTTGCTTCCAGGACGTGCCAGCAGCGGCTTCATCCGCGAAACCATATAGAAATTCCTCTCCAGATTCTGAAGATATGTTCCCATATCCTTATGCATTGCCCCGTCAATCTCTCCCCTGCGCGTTATGCCTCCTGCAATCAACTGCAAGACAGAAAAATATGTCGTCCCTTCTTCTCCGAATTCCTGATTTGCCAAATCTCGTCCTTCAGTCAGGAAATACGAATCCTGCCGATACACATAATCCAGCATTCTTTCTTTAGTAAAACATTGTGCATCCATTAACAATTCCACATATTTTGCAACGCCTCCGGTAATCATATAAAGACATAACAAGTCCTCATTGCAATACTTGTCCGAATGATCCGCCAAAATCCTCTTCAGTACACCCGTAGAAAAAGGGCGTAATATGAACCGGGAAGTAGGACGTCCATACAAAGGCTCGTTACTGTCCTCAAAAATCTTTCTCATCATGGACTGGATGCTGCCGGAAACAAGAAGATTTATTTTTGAGTGATTATGGTATCTGTCCCAAATATCCTGCATTTCGCTGAATATAGCCGGATTTACCCTATACAGCGTCTGAAATTCATCAAGCACGACAGTGAAATGCCTATGTACAGATTCCTTCATTATGACCTCAAAAAGTTCCCGGAATCTGAATATTGAACCATAGACATGTATCCCCAGCTGCTCCTCCAAAATTTTCTGAAACTTTTCGCACAAAATAGGTTCGCTGTCACGCGAAACAAATTTCCAGCTCTTTTTCGCGATTATAAAATTTCATGAATATAAATTATCATTTATATAAACACAGATTTACATAATGCAATATTAGCGATTATTCTCTGATAATCCAAATTGCGCACACTGCTAGAGGATGCAGATAGAGAATGGGCCCTTCCGTTTATCGGTTATTTTCATTCATCGGATATTGTTATCTGTTGTATGCCGACTCTCCGTGCTCGTATATGTCCAGCCCCTCCTCCTCAACTCTCTTGTCCACACGCAGACCGACAGACGAATCGACGGCCTTGAAAAGGACAAACGTGATAACGGCGCTGAATACTATGGCAAATACAGTTGTCACTATCTGTATCAAAAGCTGGTTCCAGTCACCGTAAAGCGCTCCTTGTACCCCGTTTTCTCCGGTTACCGTACGCGTAGCGAACACTCCGGTAAGTATCGAGCCGACGATGCCGCCTATTCCATGGACACCGAAGGCATCGAGGGAATCGTCGTACCTGAACTTGGGCTTCACGACAGCAACCATGCAGAAACATATCGCAGAAGTGATGATACCTATCAGAAATGCTCCGAGCAGGTCCGTGCTGCCGGCCGCAGGAGTAATGGCAACGAGTCCGGCAACCGCCCCTGTACAGGTACCGATTATGGTAGGCTTCTTGTTGAAAATCCAGTCTATAGCCATCCACGTCACAGCAGCGGCCGACGTGGCTATATGCGTAACCATAAATGCGTTGGCGGACAATCCGTCGGCTGCGAGACCGCTGCCTGCATTGAACCCGAACCATCCGAGCCAAAGGAATGCCGTCCCCATGAACACGAAGGTCACGTTATGCGGGGCAATAGGATGTCCGATCTTATAATCAGTCCTTTTCCCGAGCATTATGGCCATCACGAGGGCTGATACCCCGGCATTGATATGCACAACCGTGCCTCCTGCGAAATCTATGGCCCCCATTTCCTGCAGAAAGCCGCCGCCCCACACCCAGTGCGCCATAGGGAAATAAGCCAATATCACCCATAATATTATGAACACGATATACCCCGAGAATTTTATCCTTTCGGCAAACGCTCCGAGAATAAGAGCGGGCGTGATCACGGCGAACATGCATTGGAACATTGCAAAAAGCAGTTCCGGGATATTTCCTGCCGTCAGGGCATCCAGGCCTATTCCACGCATGAACACCTTGCCGAATCCCCCGATAAGGAAAGAAAGGGGATTGCCGTTTTCCTTGAAAGTAGTGTCAAAAACCCAGCTGTAGCCTATGGCCACCCAAAGAATGCTGACCACCGCCACCAGAAAAATGGTCTGCATGATGATGCTGAGCACATTCTTCCGCCGGACAAGACCTCCGTAAAATAATGCTATGCCCGGTATGCTCATAAGCAGCACCAGCATTGTCGAAGTAAGCAGCCAGGCCGTATTGCCTGTATCTATTGTCATAAAATGTGTCATCTGTAATCCGTTTTATATATACAACTTACTATTTTTCCTGTTCCGCATTGTAGAGCGCAATATCTCCCCTTTCCCCTGTCCTTATCCTTACTGCATCCTCCACCGGTATCACGAAGATGCGTCCGTCACCGATCTCCCCCGTTCTCGCAGCCTCTGCCACGGCTTTGACTGTTTTTTCCACGTTCTTGTCCCTCACGACAATGGAAAGCAGAATACGTTCAATCGAACTCGTGTCAT
>CALVDU010000067.1 GCA_944326375.1 uncultured Bacteroidales bacterium
ATCGTTCAAGGACCTTGTGATATATGCATACGCACGCCCTATGTCTCCGCAATCGTACAGCAGTCCGGCAAGTTCGTACAAGGATTTGTATTCCTTGACCGGAATTTTCATGTCATGAAGCGCACTCTTGGCAAAATACAGGATTGCCTTTTCCCGGTTGCCGGATTCAAGCCATGCCTTCGCAAGTATATAGTATATTATTCCGCGTTCGTGGACAGACAGGGCATCGGATTCGCACATGGGCTGCAGCAGCCATATCACCTCCTGCTCCTTGCCCTTTTCTTCGAGTTTTATCTCTGTCTCCACATATATGTGCGAAATGTCGTCCTTGCCGAGAGTTTCCAAAAGAAGGGAACGGTAGCGGCTTTTCAGCCTTCGGTATTCTGCAGCCAGCACCTTGTCGTCAGAAGATGCCTCCATGCCATTATAGAGAGTGTTGTAGATATGGTAATATGTCGGCTTCTGACTGGCGTCCACATCATTGAGGTCAATCCGTCCCATAATTCCGAGCACTTCGGCATACATTCCAGAAAGGGCATACCGGTCGGCAAGGTCGAACATGGCATCATACAGCAGATTTTTCGAATTCATGCCTTTTGCAAGGTCCAGTTTTTCCCTTGCATAATATATTGCCTTATCTATATCTTACTGATAATATTCTGAATAGAGAGTATCAAGGATAAAATATCTCGAAGTGTCAGAAACAGCCTCCTCCAGCATGTCATAATACCGCTCTATACGTTCAAGTTTCGACGCTTCGATGCTCTGCCGACTGTCTATGGCTTCATCCAATTCTTCAAGAACCGTTTCGGTTTCATGTTCAATATTGCTGCTGCAGGCAAATAAAAGGTTAAGAAGCAGTGTAGCCGAAATGAAAATTTTCACATCCATAGTAAGATAAGTCATGCCAAAATTATAATCCAAACTTACACAAAAAAATTTATCTTTATTATATCTTTGCAGCACTTTTAATTCCTGATGATGAAAAATTCGGACAGAAATATCCTGCTGTGGGGTCTTACTCTGTGCTTCGCCGTACTGATGTCCGTGCCCTACATAGTTCCGCATACCGGTTTCCTCGCACTTTTCGGCATCGTGCCCCTGCTTATGATGGAAAGGATTGCAAGCCTGTCCGGGACAAGGCGGGTATGGATTTTCCATTACGCCGGTTTCCTGCTGTGGAATGCAATCACGACCTTCTGGGTCTGCAACGCCACAGTCGGGGGCGGGATTTTCGCATCGGTTGCGAACGCCTTTCAGATGTCGGTAATATTCGGCCTGTTCCGGTTCAGCAAGAAGTATCTTTCCGGGGCATTGCCCTACATCTTCCTTGCCGTCACATGGATAGCATGGGAAAGGGCATATTTCGACGCAGAAATCTCTTGGCCGTGGCTTGTGCTCGGAAATGCCTTTGCGGGAAGCATAAGGACGGTGCAGTGGTATGAGTTTACGGGGACATTGGGCGGGTCGCTGTGGATATGGGCAGCAAACCTTTCCCTTTTCGGCATCATGACAGCCTTGTCGGACGGCCGCTGGAACGGATGGAACATCAAGGCGAAATGCGCTGCGGCCGGAGGTTATGCAATATTGCTTCTTTTCCCGGCCGTCACCTCGGCAGTTATGTTCGGGAAATATGAAGAAAAGCCAGACCCGCTCGAATTCATCGCCCTGCAGCCGAACATCGACCCGTACAACAAGTTCCAGGCTTTGTCGCAGCAGCAGCAGAACGCAATCCTCGAGGAAATGGCGGAAAAGTCCCTCCGGGACAGGAAAAATGACAGCACAGCCGCACCGCTCCTGCTCCTTGCTCCGGAAACTTTCACAAATGACGTAATAGTCAACGACATAACAGCGAGCAGGACATACCGCCGCTTCGCATCATTTCTGAAAGACTATCCGGGCGTGAACATGATATTCGGGGCATCTTCCTACGAATACATCAACAGTCCTGAAAGACCGTCACATACTGCCCGTCAGGTAAGGGAAGGAAGGTGGGTAGAGTCCCATAATTCAGCCCTCATGACAGACGGAAGCGGAAGACATGAAATTTTCCACAAGAACAAGCTCGTGGTGGCTGTGGAAAAGACCCCGTATCCTGCCGTATTCTGCAGGATTGACGACATGCTCGGAGGCGTCATGGGCCGCTGCATAGGGCAGGACTCCATATCCGTGCTGCACTGCGTTGACCCGCGAAACGGAGAATCCATCCCTGTGGGATGCGCAATCTGCTATGAGTCAGTATATGGGGAGTATTATACAGGATACGTCAGGAAAGGGGCAAAAGTCATGGCAATCATCACTAATGACGCGTGGTGGGGCAACACTCCGGGCTACCGCCAGCATCTGCGATATGCATCCCTGAGGGCAATCGAGACCCGCAGGAGCATTGCGAGGTGCGCCAACACGGGCATTTCGGCCATGATTGACCAGAGGGGCGTAATCCATGACCCGTCAAAGTGGTGGGAAAAGGATGTCGTGAAGGGGACACTCAACATGAATGACGAACTGACGTTTTTCGTGAGGTTCGGGGATGTGACCGGAAGGGTGTGCACATTCGTGTTCTGGCTTCTGGCCGCCGCTCTCGTTGTACGCCTCGTTGTCCGCAAACGTCAGTAAACCAGAGTCATGTATTTGCCGACGATAACGCCTTTGTTGTCCGTGGCAGTGATGTACGGCAGGACAGTCAGGTCGAAAGCGTCGAAAAGAGCCTTCGCAGTTTCCGGACGGTAAGCCAGCAAATCATCCATATTCACAAGCAGCACCCTCGCCTTCCTGTCTTTCAGGCAAAGCGAGTCGGCAGCAGCAAGTTCCGCCTTGCAGTTCTCGCATCCTCCAGTATGGAAAATCACCGTGGCATTGCGCAGTCGGGACAGGTTGTAAGTGCCCTCAACCGACTTCTTTCCCCGCTTCATCGTGCCCTCAACCGAAATTTCAGGCATCTTCGTCCCCGGCTCCGCCCTTGACAGCAAGTCATCCAAAATTTCCGCAAACGGCAGAATCGACAGGGAATCCGCACTTTTCGCCCAAAGTTCCCGCTTCCCGAACACATCCTGAACGAGAAGGTTGCCGAGGGCACATTTTGCCTCCGCTCCACTCTTGCCCGCAAGCCAATGCAGCATGTCACCCGTCATCTGACGGAACATCAGGGTATCCCCTCCAGCCAGGGTCATGGAAGAAATGCACTTGCGCAACGAATCGGCATCTGCGCAGGAAAAGTCCGGCTTCAGCAATTTGTCATAGAATTCCGAAGATTCCCTGCTGCCGAATTCGCAGGCCCTGTCCGCCGCAGGAGAAAGACATATTTTCAGCAGCTGCGCAAGGGAAACCGGGTCAAGCCGCCTGCCGACAATGACTCCCCTTCCGTCAATCACAAAAATGGAAGGGGTCCTGAGCACGCCGTATTTCATCTGATAGCCCGAAGACATGTCCGGGTCCCAAAAATGGCGCATGTCAACGGCAGGACTGCCGAAATTCAGACCTGTACTTATGTATTCCGTCCATTTTTCATAGTCTGCACCGGTATAGACCGCATAGAAATGGACCGGATAATTCTCTTTTCCGAACATGGATTTCAGGACAATGCCGTCAGCCTCGCAAGTGGCGCAGTCAGTGTCATAAAAATAGAGGACGGTGAATCTCCCGTCATCAGGGACGGAACCGAACAGGTCAATGTAAGCCCCGGCAGTGTCCTGCACCGAAATTTCAGGAGCGCGGCATCCTATGAGCGACTGCCTGTTGAATTCGGCAAACATCGTCGCTTCAATCAGGTCTTCCTCCGACTTCATCTTCACCTTTCCGGGAATGAACCAGTTGTCGCACACATGTACGGCGACAGCCTCATCGCCCATAAGCGGGGAATTCATGTAATGGGAATAGATTTTGAGCGCAGCAAACTGCCTTGTCAATGAATCCTGACAACTTTCTATGAGGAAATCAGCCTCGTTGCACTTAATCTTGGGCGCATCCCTTTCTATTGCAGTCAGATATTCTTCGAGCTTTGCACCGAGAGCGGAAAATGCGGAGGAATCATCCTGGGCAAACGCCGCAGGACTGCACAAAAGACTCAAAAATGCCGCTGCAAGGATGACAAGCCGGACTTTCATATCCTGTACAGGTTCAGGTCAACACCTTCGGGAATGAACATGGAAGTGTCTCCCCCGTGCTTCAGGATGTCCCTGACTGCAGTGGAGGAAATGTGCGCATATTCCTGTGCGGTAGGTATTATGATTGTATCTATTTCGGGAGCGAGCCTGCGGTTTGCATCGGCTATGGAGCGTTCCGTCTCGAAATCTATCATGTTCCTGACGCCGCGGACTATATGCCTGATGCCCAGATCCCTGCAGATGTCCACCGTGAGGCTGTCGTATTTCAGTATGCTGACGCCTTCAAGCCCTTCCGTAGCCTGGCGTATGATTTCTATCCGCTTGTCGGTAGGGAAATAGCCCTTCTTGTCGATGTTAATGCCGATTGCGACGACCACCTCGTCGAACATCGTCATCGCCCGTTTCAGGATGTTGAGATGTCCGGCCGTAAAAGGGTCGAACGACCCGGGAAAAAGTGCCTTGTTTTTCATTTTGATACATTATAATTGCCAGTCAATCGGCGTCTTGCCCTCCCTGACGAGAATTTCGTTGGTTTTAGAGAAATGGCGGCAGCCGAAAAACGCCCCTCGTGCGAGAGGGGAAGGATGAGCAGCCTCAAGCACATGGTGCTTTGACGTGTCTATAAGCCACTTCTTGTTTCTCGCATTGTTGCCCCACAGGAGAAAGACTATGCCGGAACAGTTGTCCGACAGGTACTTGATCACCGCATCCGTAAATTCCGTCCAGCCTATCCTGCTGTGGGAATTCGGCTGCCCCGCCTCAACCGTCAGAGACGAGTTAAGGAGGAGCACTCCCTGCTCCGCCCACCTGCGGAGGTCGGGGCAGCCGCTCATCCTGATGCCGAGATCATCCTCTATTTCCTTGAATATGTTTTTCAGGGATGGAGGTGCAGGAATCCCCTCCGGCACGGAAAAAGACAAGCCCATGGCCTGGCCTTTGCCCGGATAAGGGTCCTGACCGAGAATCACTACCTTCACCTTGTCGACAGGCGTCAGTTCAAACGCCCTGAAAATGGAACCTCCCGGAGGGTATATGATCTTCCCGGCAGACTTTTCGGAATGAAGAAAACGCACCAGAGAGGCGAAGTAAGGCTTGTCAAACTCGCTCTGAAGTGCGTCTTTCCAACTTTGTTCTATCTTGACTTCCATCAGAAAATCTGTTTGATGACATCATCGATTGTCTTCACGTACACAAAGGTAAGACCTTTTACGTAAATTTCCTTGATGTCCTCCACATCTTTTCTGTTTTCTTCCGAAATTATTATCGTGTTTATCCCGGACCTCTTGGCAGCCAGAATCTTCTCCTTTATGCCTCCGACAGGGAGCACACGGCCCCTGAGGGTCATCTCTCCTGTCATGGCAATGCCGCTTCTGACCTGCTCTCCCCTGAGGGCGGACAGCATCGAACTGACCATGGTGATGCCGGCCGACGGCCCGTCCTTAGGCACTGCCCCTTCCGGCACATGGACATGGATGTCCTTCGATGCAAATGTGTCGGAATCCATGTTGGCGAGTTCCGGATGCGCCTTGATATACTGGTAGCCTATCGTGGCCGATTCCTTCATCACGTCTCCAAGGTTTCCCGTCATGGTAAGCACGCCCTTGCCCTTGCTCACGGAACTCTCTATGAAGAGGATTTCCCCTCCCATTTCCGTCCAGGCCAGGCCCGTGACCACTCCCGGGGCCTCGTTTCCTTTCTGCATGTCATGGAAATTGGTAGGCAGACCGAGGTACTCCTTCAGATGCTCCTTGCGGATTACCGCAGGATATTTCTCGTCGAGGGCTATCTTCTTTGCCGTGACACGGGCAATCTTGGCTATCTGCTTCTCAAGACCGCGGACACCGGACTCCCTCGTATACTGGTCAATTATGGCTGCAAGGGCGGTCTTGTCTATCCTCAATTGCTTTTTGCCGATTCCATGCTCTTCAAGTTGCCTCGGGATAAGGTAATCCTTTGCGATCGACATCTTCTCCTCGGCAAGATAACCCGAAACCTGAATCATCTCCATTCTGTCCTGCAGGGCAGGCTGGATGGTGGAGGTGGTGTTCGCCGTAGTGATGAAGAGTACATTCGACAGGTCATAGTCCATGTCGAGGTAGTTGTCGTGGAAAGTAGTGTTCTGCTCCGGGTCGAGGGCTTCCAGCAAAGCCGAAGACGGGTCACCCTTGAAATCGCTGCTTATCTTGTCGATTTCGTCGAGCACTATGACAGGATTGGATGTCCCAGCCTTGTTGATGGCATTCAGAATCCTGCCCGGGAGCGCTCCGACGTATGTTTTCCTGTGTCCCCTTATCTCCGACTCGTCATGCACGCCTCCGAGGGCTATTCTCATGTATTTCCTGCCGAGGGCACGCGCTATGGACTTTCCGAGGCTCGTCTTTCCTACTCCCGGAGGGCCGTAGAGACAAAGTATCGGAGATTTCATGTCCCCTTTCAGTTTGAGCACGGCCAGATACTCGATTATCCTTTCCTTGACAGTGTCAAGTCCGAAATGATCCTGGTCCAGCACCTTGCGGGCATTCCTCAGGTCAAGGTTGTCCACAGACATCTCTCCCCACGGAAGGTCGAGCATGAACTGGATGTAATTATACTGTATGCTGTATTCCGGAGACGACGGATTGTACCGTTCGAGCTTCGCCATCTCTTTCTCGAAAGTCTCCTGGACGGACTCCGGCCATATCTTCTCGGCAGCCCTTGCCCTCAATTTCTCAAACTCCTCCTCGTCATCCATGCCCAGTTCTTCCTGAATCGTCCTCAACTGGTTGTTCAGGTAATATTCCCTCTGCTGCTGGTCTATTTCCGTCTTGACCTTCTGGTTGATGTCCTGCTTTATTTTCAGGAGCTCTATCTGCGTGTCAAGGACGGCAAGGAGTTTCATCGCCCTCGTCTTGAGGTCGCTGTACTGCAGAAGATCCACCTTGTCCATGAAATTGTCCACTTCTATCGTCGTGGCGATGAAGTTGACGAGAAACTCGAAATTGTCGATGGAACGCAATGCGGAAGCCGCCTCCCGGGGAACATAGGCCGACATTTTCAGGATCGCCGTGGACTTGTCCTTCAATGTTTCGGCTATCATCTTTATGTTCTTGTCATTCACATCAGGAACGGAATCCGACAGATAACGGACCTGTCCGAGCATGTACGGCTCGTATTCTGTCACGGTCTCTATCTCGAACCTCTTTACTCCCTGAAGGATTGCAGTCAGGGTGCCGTCCGGCATCTCAAGCGTCTTAACGATTCTCGCCACTGTACCGAACGCGTACAGGTCCTCCTTTTTAGGGTCTTCGACCGATACGTCATTCTGAGGGACAGCGCCGATGTAGGCGTTGTTCTTCTCGGCGTCTTCTATGAGCTTTATGGATTTTTCTCTGCCGATGGTTATGGGATAGACCGTTCCCGGAAACAGCACGGCATTTCTCAAGGCAAGGATCGGCAGGGAATCGGGAAGTTCCGACTCGTCCACTTTCATGAAACCGTCCCCTTGCATCACCGGAATTATGCTTACTTCCGCTCCGGCAGGAGCCAATATGTCATTAATGTTTTTCATATATTATATAATGTACTAAATAAAGTGCAGTTCTGACAAAATGTCAGTATTTTCGTCAGAATTTGACCGGGTGCTGATATGGTCAATCTCTGTGCCACAAGTGCAATCGGCGAAAAGAGCCGGCCGGCAAGATGCAAAAAAAGCATAAATTAGCGTCTACGATTTTGAATATTAAAAAAATAAATCTACTTTTGCACGGATTTACCGAAAACACTTTTTGAACCAAAAAATTAATATAGTTATGACAAAGGCAGAGATAGTAAATGAAGTTGCAAAAGCAACAGGCATTGAAAAAATTACAGTCCAGACTGTGATCGAATCATTCATGGAGAGCGTAAAAGGCTCCCTCGAAAAAGGCAACCCGGTATATCTCCGCGGTTTCGGCAGCTTCATCATCAAGCACAGGGCTGAAAAGGCTGCAAGAAACATCAAGCAGAAAACAACAATGACAATACCGGCTCACGACATCCCGGCTTTCAAACCGGCAAAGGTATTCGTGAACGTGGTAAAGAAATAAATCCTAATTCATAAGAACTATGCCAAGCGGTAAGAAAAGAAAGAGACACAAGATGTCTACGCACAAACGCAAGAAGCGTTTGCGCAAGAACAGGCATAAGAAGAGAAAGTAAATCTCTCGGGTCTGCCGTTTCAGCAGTCTGCCGGACAGAGGGAGGTGTCCAATTGGGGCACCCCTTTGTTTTTATCAGTCAAGGGAACAAATGGAGTCTGTAAAAGATCTTATTGTCGATGTCAATTCGACGGAAGTGTCGATAGCCCTGATGGAGAATCACAGGCTTATCGAACTCAACAAGGAGTCCAGCCAGGGGCACAGTTTCTCTGTTGGGGATGTCTACCTCGGTAAGGTTAAGAAACTGCTTCCGGCCCTGAACGCTGCCTTTGTGGACATCGGAGATGAGAAAGAGGCTTTCGTCCATTATCTCGATCTGGGACTGTACTTCAGGGCATTCGATGAGTTTGTCAGAAAGATAAACCAGAATACCGACCACAAGACACTCTTTTCCAGCATAGGAATAGGTCCCGTCCTCGAAAAGGAAGGCCGGATAGAAAACGTGCTTTCTCCGGGACAGATGATGGTGGTGCAGATTGTCAACGAACCGATTTCGACAAAAGGATCACG
>CALVDU010000068.1 GCA_944326375.1 uncultured Bacteroidales bacterium
TCATTACCACTTCAGGGTAGGAACCGTAAATCAGGCGCGATTCAAGATTCTGCCTGGTCTCAAGTGCAGTCTCGGTCTGTGCAATTTCTCTCTGCGAGAAAGGAGTGAGCAGGAATTGGGTGCAGCGGCCGACCAGGGGCTCTCCGGCCTTATTCAGCAAATCAAAGGATGATGAACCGCTTGCCAGCACTCTTATTCCCGGCACTTCGTCATATCCTTGATTTTATATGCAAATATAGGAATTACTCTTTACACTGACGAAATTTACGTAAAAATCGTATTGTATAATGACGATTTTTACATTAATGGCCAAGATTTGGTGCTCAATTGCAGACTTATGCAAAAATGCTTACTTTTGTCAACTCAAATGGACAAAACACGGAAACCGATGCACAACAGGCTCGCAATAGTCATACCTGCATATAAAGGAAAATTCCTGACGGAAACATTGGACTCAATCGCAAGACAGGACTGCATGTCATTCACCCTGTATATCGGAGACGACTGCAGCCCTGATGACATAGGAAGCATCGCCGAAAAATACAGAGACCGCATCAATATTATATATAGGAGATTCCCTGAAAACCTCGGAAAAACCGACCTGCTTGCCCACTGGGAAAGATGCATCGCAATGACCTCCGAGCCATACATCCATTTCTTTTCGGACGACGACATACTGCCTCCTGACGCAGTCAGCAGAGCATTGGAGCATGTCAACAAATTTCCCGACAGGGAATTTTTCAGGTTTTCCCTCGACACCATTGACGAAAATTCCGCCGTCTCGCACTCAAACCCGCCGTTCGGTTCAGCCATAAGCACGGCTGAAGAACTGCTGACCGACAAACTTGCATGCAGAAGAACATCTGCAGCAATAGAATACGTGTTCAGCAGAAAACTCTACGACAGGACAGGAGGGTTCGTAAGATTTCCGCTTGCATGGTGTTCCGACGATGCCACATGGTATCGCATGGCAAAGGAAAACGGCATCGTCAACATCCCCGGCAAAGCCGTATGCTGGAGAAATGCAGACGGATGCAACATATCCAACAGCAACAGGTACGACAAGGAGAAACTTGACGCCACCGTGCTATTCCTGCGTTGGCTGGACGTCAATTGGGATGCAAAACGGACTCCAACATTTCGCAGGGCTGTCAGGACATACATCAGCACAATCCTGAACACGTCATTAGGAGGCAATTTTTCGGCAAAAGACCTTTTCAGGATATGCAGGGCATCATACAGACTCACAGGGACAAAGACATTCCAGTTATTCTTCAAAAATATCAAGAAAAGAAAATGAAACTTCTGTTCATAGTACCTTACACCCCTTATCCGCTGGACTCTGGCGGAAATCAGGCATTCTTCTCGATGATAGAAAACATCAGGCGAGACAATGAAATCCATCTGATAACTCCTGTGTTCCCACACGACGAAGAGAATTTCAATGCTCTGAAAGGAATATGGACTGACGTGGAATTCCACCCGTACCGTTATGGGGAGGAACGCCCGACTGAATTTGTGAAAGAGGCGGTAACCGAAGACGAAAAACGGCACTACAATTCCCCGTTCTTCAACTTCATCACATACCTTTCAGCCTCGTCAAAAAGGAAGATAGCGAGATATCGCCGCAAGCATCCGAGACTCATCGAAGACTGCGGGGAACTTGTCAGGAAACATTCCATGCTGATATACACATGCCCGTTCCTGACAGAAGGCTTCCTGCGCCATGTCGAAAATATTTCTCGGGATGGGTTTGACTGCATACAGGTGGAATTCTATGAATTTCTGCCGCTTTACCGTTTCCTGCCGGAAGACACGTTCAAGATATTCGTACATCATGAGCTCCATTTCGTAAGGCTCGAAAACGAACTGGACCTTTTCGGGAATGCCACTCACGAAGAGCGCCTCCTTGCAGAAAGGCACAAAATGGAAGAAATCGGGATGCTGTCAAGATATGACAGGATAATCACACTGACGGAAACAGACCGCAAAATCCTGTCGGACTACCTGCCTCAGGAAAAAATCAGCGTGTCCCCCGCCATAATCACGGTCGGAAAGCAGCAGACGGAATTCAAGGAATGCGGAGCGGATTTCGTGTTCATCGGAGGCAACGGACACTTCCCCAACTATGACGGAGTCAACTGGCTGTGCCGTGAAATCCTGCCTGAGCTCAGGAAAAGGATGAGTTCTTTCAGAATACACATTGTCGGCAGGTGGGACAAGAAAATTGCGGCTCTGTATTCAATAAGATATCCGGAAGTAGTGTTTGAAGGATTCGTTCCCGATATCCAGAACTTCCTTTCCGGAAAAATTTCGATAGTCCCGATAAGAATCGGCAGCGGAATGAGAATGAAAATACTTGACGCAGTGAACAGCCACTCCCCTTTCATCACCACAGAAAAGGGTGTTGAAGGCCAGGACTTCGTGAACGGCACGGACTGCATCATCGCCGACAGTGCGGAAGCGTTTGCCGAAGCGATGGAATCGCTGAGCCGTGACACGGCTCTCCAGCGGACGCTGTCGGCAAACGCCTTCACCAAGCTCCATTCGATGTATGATCCGGAAGAAATGCTGAAAATCAGGAAAGACATCTATTCCGAAATAGCCGACCGGCTCTGATTCCTCCCGATTTTGTCAAAAAACAGGGCATTTTTCCTCCCGATTTTCACAAAAAGCACTATCTTTACGGAGATAATCAATATCACTATACCGTATGCCTGGCATAAGTGTAATCGTACCCGTTCACAACACTGTACAATACCTTGAACGATGTGTGGGGTCGATACTGTCCCAAACCTTTGAGGACCTTGAAATAATACTTGCAGAAAATCTGTCAGATGACGGTTCTGCCGAATTGTGCGACAAACTTGCTCTCAGGGACAACAGAATCAAAGTCATGCATCTGGACAAGGCAGGCCCTTCCTATGCAAGGAATCAGGCACTCAAGATATGCAGCAGCCCATATATAGGATATGTGGACAGCGATGACTATATCGACAAGGACATGTATGAGACATTGTACGGCGCAGCTGTCGAATATGGTGCAGACGTCGTTTACTGCAACTTCCGCATGACATATCCTGACGGCAGACAGACTCCGTCGCAAGGTAGCGGAAAGATAGTGAAAAGAAAGGCAGAAGACATTGTCACCGACATTTTTACCGAAACCGTCAGCAGCGCTCCATGGACAAAAATATTCCGCAGGCACATTCCAGAAAAGACCCCTTTCCCTGAAGGCAGACTATACGAAGACCATGCGGTTGTATATAAAATGATTGCAGACTGTTCTTGCTGCGTCTGGGTGGACAGGACATTTTACTCGTATTACCAAAGGCCAGAGAGCACCTGCCATACTCCTTCGCCATCCAAAATATACGACTACTTCTGCGCTGAATCGGGCAGAATAGACTACCTTGACCGGTACAGTACAATCCCGCAGGAAACCAAAGACGAAATATTCCGGATTCAGGTCAGAAACAGCATTTACTATTTCAGGCTATTCATAACATTGGAGGGGGGGGGGACGGATGCAAAAGGAAATCAAGGCAATGCGCAGCAAACTTTCTTCCGTTTACAAGAAAAAGGACATTTTGCCGAAATTGGAAAGGAAACGACTCTTCAAAATAAAATATTTTTGGAGATTTTACAAAGACACATTCAAAAAAGAAATGTAATGTGCCCGCCAAACAATCAAACTGACCGACATGACAAAAAAAGATGTGTGCATAATCGTCCCCGTATATAAGGAAAACATGGACGGAAACGAGAGAAAGTCATTCATGCATGCATGAATGTCCTCGGGAGCCATGACATCTGCCTTATTGCACCGGAAGGTCTTGACATCAAGACCTATATGACCGCGAGGGGGGGGAGATAAGGACCGAATTCTTCGAAAGGCGGTTCTTTGACGGACGTGAAGGCTACAACCGCCTGATGCTTACTCCGGAATTCTACCGGAGATTTGAAAATTTCAGATACATTCTCATCTACCAGCTGGACGCATGGGTATTCAGGGACGAACTCGACCGTTGGGTCTCTGGAGGCTATGACTATATCGGTGCGCCGTGGATTCCCATGAAAGAGAGATTTTTCCATTTCTATGGAAAATTAAGGCTGGCATACAACAGGACATTCCGAAAAAACGACGGAATAAAGCCGCACAACACCTTTCTGTACGGCGTCGGAAACGGAGGTTTCTCATTGAGGAAGACCGACAAGTTCATCGAAATCACGACACGATACAAGGACAAGATATCATCTGACTTGTCCTCAAACGAAAAACTATATCCTGAAGACCTATGGTTCTTCTATGGGCCAAAAGGCAAGGACAGGCTATTGAAGCCTCATTGGAAAAAGGCCCTGGAATTTTCTTTTGAGCAGAATCCCGACAAATCATTCGAATTCAACGGCGGCAGACTTCCGTTCGGCTGCCATGCATGGTACCACGACTGGTACCGCCGTTTCTGGGAAAAATACATTTAATCCGAAAAGACCGACATGAATCCTGAAATTTCCATAGTGATTCCCGTATATAATGCCTGCGACTATCTCAAAGAGACAATTGACTCTTTCGTTTCCCAGACTTTTGAAGACTGGGAAATGATTTTGGTTAATGACGGAAGTACCGACAAGAGCTTGGACATAATAATGGAATATGCCGCAAAAGACTCCCGCATCCGGTTCATCGACAAGCCAAATGAAGGCATTTCAAAGACAAAGGAGGCAGGACTGAATGTTGCCAAAGGAAAATATGTCCTGTTCTTCGACAACGACGACATAATTTATCCGGATGCCCTTGATACGCTTTTCCGTCTGGCACAAGACAGCGGGGCAGACATTGTCGCCGTCCCGTTTCATCTGCTGTACCCCGACGGACACAGGGAAAATTCCGTCAGGCTGGAATTCAAGGAAACCGACGGGACTGACTACCTTGACAGGCTGTTCTGCGACAGGGCACATTGGCCCTTATGGGCGAATTTCATGAGAATGGACACCATCAGGAAAGCCAATGTCGATTTCAATTACAGGCTGGGAATAGGAGAAGACATGGTTACCCTTGTACAGATAATTGATGCTGGAACAAAGGTAGTGGCATGCCCCGTTCCTCTTATTGACTACAGAATGAGAGAAGAATCCGAGTCACACAAAATAACATCACAATTCTATCACGACTACCTGGATTGCCTTGCGATTTCCGAGAATCTGATGAAGGAGAAAGGAACATACTGGAACGTGAGACAAAGTGTTGAAAAGGCATGGATACTGCGCTGCCTCTACGGGATTTTTTGGGGATTTGACGACACAATTCCTGAAGACATGGAAAGGGCGAAGAAGATAATCCTTCGCCACCCTTCCGCATGGAAACTGATGACAAAGCCGATGAAGCGGCTCATGCGCAAATACATGTTTTTTCCGAAAGCCGCAATAAGAAAAGCATACAGAATTGCCTCCGCCAACAACGGAAAAAAATATAACATGTAATTTTTTATATAATAAAGAAATGAGACTTCTGTTTATTTCACACAGCAGTGACTGCAACGGAGGAGGAGAAAAATGCCTCATTTCCCTTATGAAAGGACTGAAAAGCATACACCCTGACTGGGAATTGTATCTCATCATACCAAGTGACGGAAACAAGACAATCCTTGATGCATGCGGCAAATGTCTGAGCGGACATAAAGTCATGTCACTGAGGTGGTGGCTCCGTTCCAAGAAAACATCTGCATGGAAAAAATTTTTCTTCTCCTACAGGATATTCAGGAAAGTGACTTCCCTGCTCCTGTTCATGAAGAAGATACGGCCGGACCTGTGCGTGACGAACACAATAGTCATCCCATACCTTGCAATGGCATGCAGAATATCGCATACGCCGCACTGCTGGTTCATCCACGAGATCCCATGGCTGACATGGAAACTCAATTTTGTATTCGACGACAAACGGATTTTCCGTATTATCGACAAATCCTCACAAAAAATAATTGTGCCGTCTAAATTCACCGGACAATTTTATGCAGACAAAGGCATAACAGCAAACAAAATCGCAAGCATCGCACAATCTGTCGAAATAAGCCCCATAACGGACAGACAAAGAAGACACTCATGCTATACCATTTTGCTTATAGGTTCATTTGCCGCCAACAAAGGCCAGTTGGAACTGCTGAAAGCCGTGGACATTGTCGTAAAGCGCGGCATAGACATCCTGTGCATCCTTGCAGGAGCGGACAACAACAGCGGATTCAGGGAACTTTGCGACAGGTTTGTGACGGAACATTCCCTGTCCGGACACGTCGAAATGTATCATTTTACCGAAGACATAGCGTCATTATACCACGAAGCGGATGTGGTTGCCGTTTGCTCCCACATGGAAACTTTCGGAAGGACAGTTGCCGAGGCACGGATTTGCGGACTGCCCGTAATAGCAGCAAGGACAGGGGCAATTCCGGAACAAATCAATGACGGGGTTGACGGCTTGCTGTATGAGCCTGGAAATGTTGCAGAACTTGCCGACAAGATAGAATTCCTGAGCAATCCGGAAGAGAGGAAACGCATGTCGGAAAATATCCCTAAAGACCTGAAAACCAAATATAGTACGGAAAATTTTGCGTCCTCGTTCTGCAAAAAACTTTCACTGCCCGCAAAATAATTGTCGCATAAACGGAATTATAGGCTATCTTTGCAGTTTATCCATTTAACGCACAGACTGCAAATGAGAGAATTTTTCCAATTGATGAAGCGCTACGTCGCTCCATATTCGAAATACCTGGTCGGAGCTGTTTTCCTCAACATATTTTCCGCTGTATTCAACGTGTTCTCTTTCACGCTGATAATACCTATCCTCCAGATACTCTTCAAGATGGACACCACGGTCTACGAGTTCATCCCGTGGGACACGGCGGACATGGCCATGAAGGACATAGCGATGAACAACTTTTACTATTACGTCACAGGACTCATAACGGAATACGGAGGTTCCGTCACCCTGCTCCTGCTCGGACTGTTCCTCGGTCTGATGACAGCTCTCAAGACAGGATGCTACTTCGGTTCATCCGCAATCATGATTCCTTTGAGGACAGGCATCGTGCGAGACATCAGGGTCACCGTGTACAACAAGATGATGAGCCTGCCGCTCGGATTCTTCTCGCAGGAGCGCAAGGGCGACATCATTGCAAGGATGAGCGGGGACGTCGGCGAAGTGGAAAACTCCATCACCAGCTCCCTCGACATGCTCATCAAGAACCCTATTCTCATCCTCTTTTATTTCGCCACCCTGATAATCACAAGTTGGCAGCTGACATTGTTCACGCTCGCCGTAGTGCCTCTTATGGCATGGGGAATGAGCGCAATCGGGAAAAAACTGAAAAAAGAATCCCTTGAGGCTCAAGGCAAATGGAGCGATACGATGTCACAACTCGAGGAAACCCTCGGCGGACTCAGGGTGATCAAGGCCTTCATCGCCGAAGAAAAGATGATGGAACGGTTCACGAAAGTAAGCAACGAACTGCGTGCAGCAACGAGGAAAGTTGCAATAAGGCAAGCGCTCGCCCACCCTGTCAGCGAATTCCTCGGAACAATCATGATAATGATAGTTCTCTGGTTCGGCGGTACCCTGATCCTGAGTGAAGCCTCCCCGATCGACGCACCGACCTTCATCTTCTATATGGTCATCCTCTACAGCGTACTCAACCCGCTGAAGGAATTTGCAAGGGCGGGATACAACATTCCGAAGGGACTTGCATCGATGGAACGTGTGGACAAGATCCTCAAGGCCGAGAACAACATCAAGGAAAAGGAAAATCCAGTCGACATCAAATCCTTTGACGACAAGATAGAATTCAAGGGAGTGTCCTTCTCGTACGAAGACGGCAAGGAGGTCCTGCACGACATCAACATTACCATTCCGAAAGGAAAGACAATAGCCCTCGTGGGCCAGTCTGGTTCAGGAAAGTCCACGCTCGTGGATCTCGTGCCGAGATACAGGGATGCCACCTCAGGCGAAATCCTTATAGACGGACTGAATCTGAAAGACCTGAAAATAAAGAGCCTGAGAAGTCTGATAGGGAACGTCAACCAAGAAGCAATCCTGTTCAACGACACCATATTCAACAACATAGCCTTCGGAGTCGAAGGCGCCACAATGGAACAGGTAGTGGCAGCCGCCAAGATTGCCAATGCCCATGACTTCATCATGGAAAAGGAGGAAGGCTATGACACTAACATCGGCGACCGCGGAGGCAAACTTTCCGGAGGTCAGAGACAGAGAATCAGCATAGCCAGGGCAATCCTCAAAAACCCGCCTATCCTCATTCTCGACGAGGCAACCTCCGCCCTCGACACGGAGTCAGAAAGACTCGTCCAGGAGGCTCTCGACCGGCTGACGACATCGAGGACAACGATTGCAATCGCTCACAGGCTGTCCACAATAAAGAACGCCGATGAAATCTGTGTGCTGCATGAGGGAAAAATCGTCGAAAGAGGCACCCATGAGGACCTCATAAAACTCAACGGATATTACAAGAAACTCAACGACATGCAGGCACTGTGACAAAAATCCGGGAAATTTGCTAACTTTGGGTTTTGCCGGACGGTTCTCCGGCAACAAACTTTTATTGCAGAATGCCATGAAAACTCTTAAGGTACCTTTCATACCCGGTCTCGAAAGTCTGGGATTCAAGGAATTGGACGAAAAAATGGAAGCCGGCGCAGCCAAATCGTACATCGATACGGTATGCTGGCCGGAAGAATTCCCGTATGCTCCCGATGCCGCATTTTCCGTAGCACGGAGCGAAAGCCATATTGTAATAATGTACAGGGTAAGGGGATTCGACCTGAGGGCTGCGGCACTGGAGGACAACGGGCCCGTATGGGAAGACAGCTGCTGCGAATTTTTCGTGGGACACCCGTCCGACGGCACATATTACAACTTTGAAATGAACTGCATCGGCACAGTGCTTGCCGCCAAGAGGAAAAGCCGCAACGACAGCACCCCGTTCACTAAAGAGGATTTGTCTGCCATACAGAGATTTTCCACCCTCGAAAAGAGGGCTATCGAAGAATGCGGGGGCATATTCTCGTGGATGACAGCGATATGCATCCCGTTCGAAACCATCGGCATATCGCCGGACAGCCTTCCGGAAAAGCTTCGTGCCAACTTCTACAAATGCGGGGACAAGACCGCACACCCTCATTTTCTGTCATGGAATCCCGTCAGGACTGAAACTCCCGACTTTCATCGGCCGGAATTCTTCGGGGAATTGCTATTAATATGAATCAGATGACGTGCGGTGCTTCAGAATGAACACATAATAATACTAAAACCATATATCATGAACTATACAGACACACAAATGCTGGAAATAGCCCGCAAATTCGACGTGGACGGCGAAATTTCGGAAATCAGGCCGCTCGGTCCGGGATTCATCAACGATACTTTCGTAATAAGGACTCCAAAGGCAAGGTACATACTCCAGAGAAAAAACCACATCGTCTTCCCCGACGTGCCTGGAATGATGAACAACATAGAAATGGTCACGGAGCATATCCGCAAGAAAGTCATTGCGGAGGGCGGGGATCCGCAAAGGGAAGTTCTTACCGTCATAAAACGCCGTC
>CALVDU010000069.1 GCA_944326375.1 uncultured Bacteroidales bacterium
ACTCATAATCTGTCAGCAATGCTTCCGTATTCAACCTGAAAAACGGGTACTCTTTCTGCCTGAGATACTGTATTACTGGTGTAGGATGGACATCTTCCTTGTTGGTGATGATGAGAATCATTTTACTACTTTGGAATCATCAATAACATTCCCTCTATCAGTTTTTGCTGCATTATGACCATTTTTCTTATATAAAGTATTTTTAGACTTAAGGCTTTTTGTTCCGATAGTCCTTGTATCATACACAATCTCTTGGATTTCATCATACAGGCCCTTTTCATTTCCGTCCCATTCTTCGATAGGAGTTGCCGGAGTGAAGTTCATCAGCAGAGGGAACAGTTCTGTGACTCTGGTTACAGGTGTAGTGTTCATAAATTTAAACTGTTGCCATCCCTGTCCCCGGAGACCGCATGAAATATGGCACAAAAAAGCGTGGGACAATGCTCTGCTTATCTTAATGGAGGCATCGCCAAACGCCTTTCAGAGAAATAAACAGCCCACCCCACGCCGTACCGCTATACCGGAACCCACTTGCGGGGTGGATATAAGCAAGCAATGGCGTTGCAGATGCTGTATCCTTCTCTGAATTGAAAATTGGCGATTTCCCATTAAAGGATATAAGCAAAAACGCTTTCAGTATTGTTCAGGTCAGATTGTCCCTGACCAAAGGTCAAATATACTCAAAATATTCGGAACCACAACCATTTTCCGGACAAGGTATTTCATTCCAAAAGGTTGCCGAGGCCCTGGCGGACAATGCGGACATCGCCGTCGGTGCAGTCAACGACGGTAGAACCCTCGATGCCGCCTGTGCCTCCGTCTATGACAAGGTCCACCCGTGTGCCCCATTTTTCGTCGATGAGCTCCGGTTCTGTGACGTAGCCCGAATCTTCATCAGGGTCGAAAGGCAGGGTAGTGGTCATGAGAGGAGCGTCGAGCAGCCTGGCAATCTCCTGTATGACAGGATTTGACGGCATCCTGACCCCGACTTCCCTGCGGCTGCGGAAGATTTTTGGCAGTTTGGCCGAGCCGTCGAGGATGAAGGTGAACGGTCCGGGCAGGTTGCGTTTCATGAGCCTGAAGATGTTGTTGTCAACTTTGGCATATCTGCTGACGGTGCTGATGTCGTAGCATATTATGGAAAGGTTGCTTTTCTTCGGGTCTATACCCTTGAGGCGGCATATCCTTTCGACTGCACGTTCTTTCAGGGCATGGCAGCAGATTGCATACATCGTGTCCGTGGGGCAGATGATCACGCCCGCGTCATTCAGCAGGTCAACCACCTGCTGCAGGTTTTCAGGACTGTTGTCCTTGTCGTAAAGTTTCAGAAGCATGGTTTCGGCAGTGTAATTTTTCAAATTTAATGTCATTTTGAGTTTTTTGCAAGAAATGCCTATATTTGTTATTTCAACAGAATGAACAAATATGCCGCTGATAACGACAGAAGAACTCGAATCCGCATCGCCGCTATTCAGGGGACGATGCGGAAATTCTCTTGCACGGGGACTCATGAAAGTCCTGTCAGTGGACAAGATAAATGACCTGTACGACAGGAATTGCGCCCTTCAGGGCGAAGATTTTGCCGAGGCCATACTTGCGGACATCGGCGTGGGCTACACGGTCGAAAATCTCCACAATCTCAAGGGTCTCGGCGGAACCCCGTTCATCACGATAAGCAACCACCCGTACGGCAGCATAGACGGCATAATCCTCGCCGACTTCTTCGGCCACAGGTTCGGAAACTATAAAATCATAGTCAACAAGTTCCTGGCAAGGATAAGGGCACTCGGCCCTAATTTCATCACCGTCACCCCTACGGGAAACGAGCGTACGGCCCCCACAAAAGACAGCATTGAAGGCATCAAATCCGCGATAGCGCATGTCAGGGCAGGAAATCCGCTCGGGGTATTCCCTGCCGGGGCAGTCTCGGACCTGAGCATTAAAGACGGATGTATCCGTGACAGGGAATGGCAGGAACCCATAATAAGGCTGATAAAAAAACTTTCCGTGCCTGTCCTTCCGGTGAAATTTCTGGACAGGAATTCGACATTCTACTACAGCCTGGGGCTGATTGACTGGCGAGTGAGGCTTCTTAGGCTGCCGTCTGAGGTTTTCAACAAGAAAGGAAAACCGGTCAGGCTCGTCATAGGGGAGCCCATTTCCCCGCAGCGGCAGGCGGAATATGCCGACATCTCCGATTTCAGGGCTTTCCTGCGGGAAAGTGTCTATGGCCTCCGCTGATATTTTTTGCATTGTAACTTCATTGTAATATTTTTTCTTTTTTTTTAACGACAAAATCATGGGCAGAAAAGAAGAATCCGTAAGAATCCAGACCTCGGTACTTAACGGCATTGAGAAGAAAGTGCTCGTATGGCTGGCAGAAAGACAGCCGAAATGGATGACATCCGACATACTTACCTTCATAGGCACGTTCGGCGCCATAATAATAGCGGCAGGCTACATCCTGTCGATAAAGAACATAACTTTCCTTTGGCTCAGTTCATTCGGCTTCGTCGTCAACTGGTACGGAGACTCCCTTGACGGGACTCTGGCCCGTGTCCGCAAGAAACAGCGCCCGGTTTACGGCTACTATCTCGACCATACGGTAGACGCTATAAATGAGGTCATAATGTTCGTCGGAGCAGGGCTTTCCGGACTGCTCCAGCTGGAACTCGCACTGATGATACTTGTAGTATATCTGCTTCTTACGGTAAATGTGAGCGTGAATGCCCACCTGAAACAGGAATTCAAACTGACATACGCCAAGATGGGCCCGACCGAATTCAGGATCATAGTCATCATAATCAATACAATCCTGCTTTACGTCACCCCTATAAGGGAATTTTCAAAAGAGGTTTGCCTGTTCGGGAAACGGATTGACTTCACGGCGCTCGACTTCACCGCCATCGTCATCCTCGTGTTCCTTGCCATGATGTACATCGTGACCATAATCAAGGACGCGCGCGGATACGCCAAATCAGACCCGATGCCGGAAGACTGACATCGCAGCCGTCATTCGCCTTCCAGCCAACTGATGAAATCCTCGCTCTTGGACCGGCTGACCATCATCTCAAAGGATGCGGCAGGAGATGCAGTGACCATGTAGCGGCTTCCCATCTTCACGATGTTCGATATCGCTGACATGGCTACGATGCAGTTTCTGGAAATCCTGAAAAATCTCCGTCCGTCCAGTTGTTCCATTGCTATGTCAAGTGAAAAGTCGGCGACATATTTTCGGGCGTCGGAGGTCACGATGTGCGTGCTCTTGTCCTCGGAATAGAAATACGCTATGTCCGAGACTTTCACGGGCACGATTATGTCATTCAGCCTTATCAGGAAACGTTCACGTGAAGGCTTTTCAGGGTCTTTGCGTACATCATTCCGTGTCTCCACGGAGACATTTCTGCCGTTATCGACGCTGGATGCCGCATTCGCAGAAATCCTGGCCAACGCCCTGTCCACAGCCCTTTTCAGGGCCTCAGGCTCTATCGGTTTGAGGATGTAGTCCGTACTTTCCACCTCGAAAGCCTTTACCGCATAGTTGTCGTAAGCCGTCGTCATTATTACGGGAGCGCGTACATCCGCCCTGCGGAATATCTCGAAACAGTTCCCGTCAGACAGTTCCACGTCCATGAATATCAGATCCGGCCTGTTGTCACGGTCGGCAAGCCATGCCACGGTATCCGTCACAGAACCGGTCTCGCCGATAATGTCCATTTCAGGGTACAGACGCTTGAGGGTGTTTGAGAGGCTCCTCCGGGCCATTATTTCATCTTCAACTATCAATACATTCATATTACCGAATTCTCCAATCATATCAAAGGTATGGTCACTTTGTACTCGTTTTCGTCCGCATTTATGCTGATCTCTTTCCCGCACAGGTCGAGGTACTGCCTGCGGAGATAGTCCAGTCCCACTTTGGTAGATTCTCCCGTCGAAACTTTCGGCCTGAGGTTATTGCTTACGCTCAAGCTTCTGTCCCTGACGCTTATGTTTATCTTCAGTTTTCCGTCTCCGCCAACCTTATTGTGCTTTATCGCATTCTCAATCAGCATCTGTACGGAACATGGGACCACTTGCAGCATTGTCATTTCTTCCGGAATGTCCGTCTCCACTTCGAATCCGTCCGGAAACCTTTCCCGCAGCAGGTCAACGTACATTTCCACGAATTTGAGCTCGTCCTTAAGGCTGACGGTCCGTTCGTCTGACCGGAGCATGTACCTGTATATGCCCGCAAGCTTGTGGATGAATGCGCTCGCCTGCAAGTTCTGCCCATCCTGTACCATGCAGTCCAATATGTTGAGTGAATTGAACAGGAAGTGAGGATTTACCTGCTGTTTGAGTTTCGCATACTGGAACTGCGCATAGTTGGCCTTGTCCCTTTCTGCGTACATTGCCGCCCGCGCTGCAAATGCATAATCTATCATATATACTATGGAATAGCATATCAGATATATGGCAAGGGTGACGAGAAAAAGCTGGAAAAAGCGTCTGGTCGTAAGTGCCTCTCCGCCGGACAGAGCAGCCGTGAAAGCGACTGCAGCAGAAACGGCTACCGCAAAGCACACCACCGCAAGTGATTTTCCCGCCGTACCCGTATGCCTGAAGCGCAGACGCAGATGCCTGACCAGAAGTATGATGAAACAGAGCATTATGACAAGGATTCCCGACCTTGACATAAGGATTGAGATAATGTGCAGGAGGCTGCCGTCTGTATCGCTGCCTTCGGAAAACAGAAGCGTCAGCAATATGCGGAACAGGATTACTATAACAAGAGCGGCTGCAAGCCAGATTACATGTTCATTGCGGATTTTCCGCGAGGGGAGGGTAAAATTGCGGAAAGTCCTTCCTGAAGAACTTTTCCTAAGGAGATTGAGGAAGCCGACTGTGCTCCAGCCTATTATTTCCGTGGTAATGAATGATGAAATGGCATGGGTAAGAGGCTCATAGGAAGATATGAGCGCTATCAGTTTCGCTCCGTAGACCCCGAGCACATATCCTGCAAGATTGATGACGATGACGGTTGCCGTTATCAGTTCAACTTTCGCATACATCCTCATTCCGATGAGAGTTACCATCGTGATGCTCAGCATCGTAAGCCATATTTCATCCATGATGCCGAGGCTGCGGCAGGTAAGGGCGACTGCCACGTGCAGCAGTGCGAACAGATGGATTATGCCGTTTACCTTAAGTGTTTTCATAATTAACGTCAGTTCGACGAAATTGTAATCGCTGCATCATTTTATTCGTCGAACTCCCGTTAAGGATTTCTCCGAAATCCGAATTATGTCCTAATCCCCACCGCTCTTCGAGCGGAGCCCCTTGCTAAGGGGCGTCACCCTCTCTGCTCGCTCTCGAATGTCCACTGGACATTCTCGTGAACCGCTCACGACCTCCCTCTCCGGGAGGTCCGTCGCAGGTCCTTCGACCAGCTCCATATCGTGATTCAGCGTGCCAGTATTTCGTTTTGTGCTTTGTGGTTTTATAGTTCAGCGGGCTGTCTCTTATGGCAAAGCGGATGTAAATTTAGGATTTTTTGCACACACGGCCAAGGAACGACGAAATTTCATCACGAAAATATCACCGTTCGTCAGCCTCATATTCCCGTTCGTCGCCAATAAGTTTTTATGCCGGTTTTAATCAGATACATTTGTATTACCACATAAAATGCACTGGAACAACAATGAAGAAGCCACGATTAACATTTTGGCAGATATGGAATATGAGTTTCGGGTTTTTGGGAGTGCAGATAGGGTATTCCCTACAGAACTCGAACACGTCGTCGATATTTGAGTCACTGGGAGCGGAA
>CALVDU010000070.1 GCA_944326375.1 uncultured Bacteroidales bacterium
AGGCAAGACGGCATTCGGACAGGACTGGACGGAGCAGATTTGCGGAGAGTATTGCGGACTCAGCATCCAGGACTACCTGACCGCCGCAAAGGGAATCAAGGCTGGAAGATACATCGGAAAGATGGCTGCCTGCGGAGCAAGTTACGGCGGCTACTCCGTATATTATCTGTGCGGAGTCCACGGAGACACCTTCGACGCTTTCGTCGCACATGCCGGGATATTCAACCAGGAGCACATGTACATGACCACGGAAGAAATGTGGTTCCCGAACTGGGACAACGGTGGCCTTTCAGAATACGAAGCGGATCCAAGGACAGGAACTGCGGAATGCCCCGTAGGACCGGCAGGAGACGGAGAAACCTTCGGCGGAATAAAGCAGGGGGGCTCACCGTGGAGTTCCGCTCCGAAAGCCGTAAGGCACTACGCCAACTCGCCACACAAACTCGTCACCAACTGGCACACCCCGCTTCTCGTTATGCACGGAGGAATGGACTTCAGGGTACCTTCTGAACAGGGAATGGCAGCCTACAATGCTGCACAAATGATGGGCGTGCCGTCGAGGCTGATACTCTTTCCGGACGAGAACCATTGGATCCTGAAACCTCAGAATGCCCTGTACTGGCACAGGGAGTATTTCAGGTGGCTCGACAAATGGTGCAAATGATTGCATTTTTTTAGAAACTTTCTTAGTAAATTTGCATTTTATTCTGTAAAAAGATGAGACATTCTTTTGACTATATCGTTGTAGGGAGCGGGCTCGCAGGTCTGTATTCGGCGCTTTTGGCATCGCAACACGGGAACGTGGGGCTGATAACGAAAATGGACATCACTGACAGCAACTCCTACAATGCCCAGGGTGGTATCGCCGCCGTTTCCGACAAGGATGATGTTCCCAAATACCATTTCGACGATACCATTGTGGCCGGGAGGGGACTTTGCGACTACCCGTCCGTAAACATCCTTGTGAACGAAGGTCCGGAACTTATAAGGGAACTGATAGACAGGGGGATGCACTTCGACGTGACAGAAAGCGGAGAACTTGCCCTTGGTCTTGAAGGAGGGCACCACAGACGCAGGATCCTGCATGCGGGAGGGGATGCGACGGGAAGGCTCGTGACATCCTTCGTATTGGAACAGGTCAGAAAAGAACCTGCAATAACCATAGTTCCGCATTGCGCCCTCATGGGGCTGCTGATTACCGGAGGAGAATGCGACGGGATCAGATGCTGGGACTTCAGCAGCGGCTGCGAAAGGCTCTTCTTTGCAGGCCATACGATACTCGCAAGCGGAGGAACGGCCGCAATCTACAACAGGACAACAAACCCTTCCACCACTACAGGCGACGGACTTGCCATAGCCTACAAGGCGGGATGCCTCATCGAAGACATGGAATTCATCCAGTTCCACCCGACTGCAATCGCCAAGGAAGGCTGCCCGAGCTTTCTCGTGAGCGAGGCCGTACGCGGAGAGGGAGCACACCTGCTCAACCTCAAGGGAGAACGGTTCATGGCAGGAGCCCATGAACTTGCTGAACTGGCTCCGAGGGACGTAGTTGCCCAAATGATTGACAAGCAGATACGTGCAGAAGGAAAAGGTTATGTATATCTCTCGCTCAAGCATCTCGACCCGGAACTGATAAAGTCCCGTTTCCCGACAATCTATGACAAATGCAAAGAATTCGGCATAGACATGTGTGACAGGATACCTGTCGCTCCGGCAGCGCATTACACGGTAGGCGGTGTCCGATGCAACGAAAACTCGGAAAGCAACATCCGCAACCTTTATGTATGCGGCGAAATGGCCTCCACCGGCATAATGGGAGCCAACAGGCTTGCGTCCAACTCGCTCATCGAATGCATGGTATTCGCAAAAAGGGCGATAGCGCACTCGCTTTCAGCCCATGCCGGAAGAGAAGGCAGGAACAGCTATCCTGAAATGCTGAAATGCAATCCGGCAAACGAAAAAGTCTATCTCGACACCCGCCGCAAGGTTGCATCCATAGTATCCGGATACGCATGGATAGTGAGAGACGAAAACGGGCTGAAGAAAGGGCTCGACGAACTGGAAAGCCTGAAACGTTCACTCGAATCCCTCGACGCCAACGAGGTGTATGCCGAAATGTGCTCCAACCTGATAATCTCTGCAGAACTCATCATCCGCGGAGCATTGTTCAGAGAAGAAAGCCGCGGCTGCCATTTCCGTTCCGACTATCCGGAGGAAAGGGACGAATTCAGGGTGCACACCCTCCAGCAGGCAGGACATGAAATAGAAAAAAGAGAAGTAGAAAATTAAGAATATGAGAAACGAAAATCTGATAGAGGCACTCATAGACCTCGCAATCGAAGAAGACATATCCACAGGCGACATCAGCACTGACGCCATAATACCGGTAAACTCCACTGCGACAGCAGTCATGACGGCAAAAGCCGACGGCGTGATTTCCGGACTTTCCGTAATCCGCAAAGTCTATGAAAGATTCGAGGACGATTTCGGCTGGGAACCATACGTAAACGACGGCGACAAAGTCAAAAAAGGAGACAAGATCCTGAAAATCAGCGCAAGCTACAGGACACTCCTCTACGGGGAAAGGCTCTCCCTCAACATCCTCCAGAGAATGTCAGGAATAGCCACCGCCACAGCAAAATACGTTGCGGAACTCGAAGGCACCGGCACCAGGATCCTCGACACGAGAAAGACAGCCCCGGGCATGAGGACTCTCGACAAGATGGCAGTCAAGGACGGCGGAGGAATGAACCACAGAATCGGTCTCTACGACATGGTGATGCTGAAAGACAACCATATAAAGATAGCAGGAGGAATCCCGAATGCCGTTGCCGCAGTCAAGAAGGACCTTCCGCTGAGCGTGAAACTCGAAGTCGAGACCACCAACCTCGACGAAGTGCGCCAGGCGATAGAATGCGGTGCAGACATCATCATGTTCGACAACATGGACAACGCCACAATGGCTGAAGCCGTGAAAATAGTGGCCGGAAAGGCAAAGACAGAAGCCTCCGGAAACATGAGCATACCGCGGCTGAAGGAAGTTGCAGCGACAGGGGTGGACTACATCAGCGTGGGTGCGCTGACCCATTCCGTCACAGCCCTCGACATCAGCATGAACATCACGCAGGACTGACATCGGCAAAGCAGCAGCGATGCTGAGCCGGCTAATTCCGTAAAAAAATGAACAACATAGCAGAACAGATTACAAGGCTGAAAAAGGAAAAGAACGCCATCATACTGGCACATTATTATGCCCCGCCTGAAGTTCAGGACATTGCCGACCATCTCGGAGATTCTCTCGCCCTGTCGCAGCTCGCTGCAAAGACCGAGGCGGACATGATAGTGTTCGGCGGAGTACATTTCATGGCGGAAACCGCCGCCATCCTCTGCCCGGACAAAACCGTGCTCTCCCCTGCCCCGGATGCCGGATGTTCGCTCGCAGACAGCGTGGAAACCGCACGCCTTGCAAAATGGCGGGAAGAGCACCCCGACGGGATAGTCGTGAGTTATGTGAATACCACAGCCGCCGTCAAGGCGCTCACGGACTGGTGCTGCACTTCGGCAAATGCCGTGAAGGTTGTCGAAAGCCTGCCTGAAGGACACCCGATTCTTTTCGGTCCCGACAAGAATCTCGGGAGGCACATAATGCAGGTGACCGGACGTAAAATGGAATTGTGGGACGGAGTCTGCAAGGTACATGACGTGATCACCTCGCAGGCAGTCACCGACGCTCTCGAAAAATATCCGGATGCAGACATCCTCATCCATCCCGAATGCGAATGCTCAGGAGACAAGTCCCTGATAGAAAACGGAAGAATTCTGTTCGCCTCCACGGCCGGAATGCTCAGGCACGTGGCCGCATCCCCGAAAAAGACATTCGTCGTGGCTACGGAGTCGGACATCATCCACGAACTGAAAAAGAAGAATCCGGAAAAGGTTTTCATCCCGATTGTTCCCGGCATGTGTTGTGACGAAATGAAGAAAGTCACCCTTGAAAACATTCTCGAAAGCCTCGAAACTGGCAAGGGCAGGGTTGTTCTCGATGAGACGCTCCGCTCACGGGCCTTGCTCCCGATCCAGAGGATGCTTGCCCTCTGAGCGTCATAGCGGACATACTGCGGCGTTACCTGCGAGTCTCGGACGCAGTCATTTACGCCAAGTAAACTCCTGCCGTCCTCGCTCTTGGTGCCTTGCATTCTGCCCACTCTGACGCCCAGGCGGATGAATGCATACTGAGGAGGAAAACATTTTTGCGGATAATATTTAAAAAATTGTATATTTGCAGTCCATTTGCCTCCGTAGTTTAATGGATAGAATTTCAGATTCCGGTTCTGACGGTTGCGGTTCGATTCCGCACGGGGGTACAGATTCATAAGATTTTTGACACGACATGAAAAAGGCTTACGTATTTCCCGGCCAGGGATCGCAGTTCCCGGGCATGGCAAAAGACCTTTACGAAACGAATGCAACGGCAAAGGAAATGCTCGAAAGGGCTAATGAAATCCTCGGATTCAGGATTACCGACATAATGTTCAACGGGACTCCTGAAGAACTCAAGGCCACCAAAGTGACCCAACCTGCAGTATTCCTGCACTCGACAGTCCTCGCAAAATGCTATGGCGGATTTGTGCCGGATATGGTGGCCGGACACTCCCTCGGAGAATTCTCCGCACTCGCTGCCGCCGGCGCCATGGACTTTGAAGATGCCCTCAAGCTTGTGTCCATAAGGGCACTCGCAATGCAGAAGGCATGTGAAATCAAGCCGTCCACAATGGCAGCCATCATAGCACTCCCTACCGAAAAGGTTGAGGAAATATGCGCTACATGCAGCGGGACAGTCGTTCCTGCCAACTATAACTGCGACGGACAGATAGTGATTTCCGGAGAACTCGATTCCGTCAATGAGGCCTGCGAAAAGATGAAGGCCGCAGGAGCAAAGAGGGCGCTCATCCTTCAGGTCGGAGGAGCCTTCCACTCCCCTCTCATGGAACCGGCAAGGGAAGAACTCGCAAAGGCAATTGAGACTACGACGTTCAAGACTCCGGTATGCCCTGTATATCAGAATGTCACGGCACAGGCTTCGACAGACCCTGACACAATAAAGAAAAACCTGCTTGCGCAGCTGACATCCCCTGTAAAGTGGACACAGACAGTAAAGAACATGATTGCCGACGGTGCAGGATATTTCATGGAAATAGGTCCGGGGGCAGTTCTTCAGGGACTCATCAAGAAAATCGCAGGAGATTCCGTGACCATCGAAGGAATTTCATCATTGCAATAGTGCTGACGGCATACAGTAAAGGGGCTGTGTCGTATATTAAGTTTTTTACGGCGCAGCCCCCTTTTTGCATATAATCGGCTGAATAAAATTTGTCGGTCGCCCAACTTTATTATCTTTGCCGACGATACCAAATGCTGACACATCAATAATAATTATAACTTCATAACCGTAATGAGTACAATCCGAAATCTGTTGGGAGGGGCCTTGTCTGTCCTCATGTCCTTCTCATTTTCACCGGCATCCGCTGCCGAAAAGACTGTTTTCATCCCTGTGAATACGGACAACTCGTCTATGATAATGACGGTAGGTCCGGACAGGCAGCTGCTCTTCAGACATTTTGGAGGGAAGATTTCACGTGCAGAAGACTTTGACGGCTACAGGTCATGGCGCAGAAGCGACTATGGCACGGACCCGCTTGCCTATCCGGCATCGGGAGGAAGATATTTCAACGACGCGGCACTGACTGTCCGCCAGGCCGACGGAGACATGAACACGGAACTGAAGTACGTCTCGCATTCAGTTTCCGACGTGTACGACGGCATATTCCGTACTGAAATCAATCTGGCTGACGACAAAGGCGTACAAGTAAAACTCATTTATACAGCATACCCTGAGGAGGACGTCATCGTAATGAACTCCGAAATAAGCAATGCAGGAAAAGAGCCTGTCACGCTCATCAATTATTATTCGGCTTCTTTGCCGGTCATTGCAGACAAATACTATCTGACTCATTTCTATGGCTCGTGGGCACGAGAAATGCAAGTGGACAGGGAACTTCTTACGCACGGAGCCAAGATAATCGAGTCGAAAAAAGGAGTACGTACCACCCATACGGAAAATCCGGCCTTCATGATAAGCCTGAATACAGAAACCTTCGACGAAAACTACGGCGAAGTCATAGCCGGTGCACTTGCATGGAGCGGCAATTTCAAGATGATATTCCAGATGGACGAGACATCAAGACTCAACATACTTGCCGGAATCAATCCGTACGCATCTGAACGCAGACTTGAAAAAGGAGAAACTTTCATCACTCCCCCGATGATATTCACATACAGTTCCGAAGGTGCGGGACAGGCCAGCCGGAATCTTCATGACTGGGCCCGCAGATGGTGGATCCATACCGGTACAGACATGTGCCCCACTCTGCTCAACAGTTGGGAAGGCGCATATTTTGACTTCAACACCAGGACCATCACGGACATGATTGACGACACCAGGGAGATGGGGCTGGAAATGTTTGTCCTCGACGACGGATGGTTCGGGTCGAAATTCAAAAGGGACAACGACAAGCAAGGGCTCGGGGACTGGACCGTCAATGCCGAAAAGCTGCCCGAGGGAATAGGCTACCTGGCCGACTATGCGCACAAGTCCGGGCTCAAGTTCGGCATCTGGATCGAGCC
>CALVDU010000071.1 GCA_944326375.1 uncultured Bacteroidales bacterium
ACATTCGATCACCATGATGCTGATAAACGTTGCACAGGTCGTGCGGAAGGTGTCTTCCGACCCGGTGCTCGACGAAAGGACAAACCAGTCAATCGAAGAACTTTCAAAATATTTCATGCATCCTGAATTCAAGTCCATACTGGAATCGGTAGGTCCGGAAGGAGAATTTATCGACACATGCGCAGGCAGGACAATCAATCCGGGACACTGTATCGAGACCGGGTGGTTCATCCTCGACGTGGCACGCTCCCGCAACTGGGACAAGAAGCTCGTTGAAATGGGCACGACTGTCATCGACTGGGCCTGGAACTGGGGCTGGGACGAGCAGTACGGCGGAATGATCAATTTCCGTGACTGCCGCAATTTCCCTCCGCAGGATTATTCGCAGGACATGAAATTCTGGTGGCCTCAGTGCGAAGCCATAATTGCGTCGCTCTACGCATACCTTGCCACCGGAAACGAAAAATATCTCGAGATGCACAAGAAGGCACATGAGTATGCCTATACGCATCTCCGTGACACCGAGTATGGGGAATGGTTCGGCTATCTGCACCGGGACGGCACTGTTGCGCAGCCGGCAAAAGGAAACCTGTTCAAGGGCCCGTTCCATATTCCGCGTATGATGTTCATAGCATCTGATTTAATTTGGCACGGGATTTGCAAATAACCAGGGCGTGTTGGTCAAGAGTGTTCCAAGACTCTTACAACATATTTGGTTATTAGTTTTAGTGTTATTGATTATGTGGTTAGTATGAGCGTTCGCACGTGAGTGCCGATGCTCATTTTTTTTGTACCTTTGGGTAATGCTTTGATAGAAAATTATGGCGCTCCATTCGGTATACAGTTATTCTTTGTGCATTGCGTTGTCGCTAATGCTGTTCTTCGGCATTTATTTCCTGTTTGCAGGGACTCCAGACAAGGCGATATTCGAAAATTATCTGCGCTCCCGTCGGATTATGGCCATGGCCATACTGTTGCTTGCTGCCAATTATGCCGTGCATTTCTTTTCCGGAATCAGGTTTTTTGACATCAATATGGCGATATTGATGAACCTTTCGACATATTTCCTGAGCTACTGGCTCTTCAGTTCCGCCCTTACCACATTGCTTGACAGATTTTATCTGACCAGGAAAAGGATGTGGACGCATATATTTCTTTGGGCGGCATTTTCTGTGCTTTCAGGAATAGTGCTGCTCCTGTTGCCTGACGGGAAAATCCAGATAATCGGACTGGCCTCAATGGCGGCATGGCTGGTCGGCTACGGCCTTTTTCTGGTCCGCAGGCTTCATCCTCGCTGCCTGCTGTAAAGAAGAAACCCCGGACAACCCGGGCACACAACTCCGCCTGACAAGCGCGTTGGATGCGCAGCAGCGCGCCGAGCACGGCCTCGACACGCAGCTGAAAGAGGGCGAGGCAGTACACGTGTGGGTGGACGACGCTGTATCGGGTGAAGAACTGTACCCGAACAATGTCCTGACCGCAGGTGCTGACGGTGCGCTGGCGGGTGGCGAAACCATGTATTTCCCCGCAACGGGCAATGCGGCGGACATCTACGCCATCCACGGCAACTTCAGCAGCACCGACATGACCGACTTCTGGGGAACGGAGCAGACCCACACCGTGATGCAGGACCAGCGGAGCAGCGGTAGCGGCTACGCCCGGTCCGACCTGGTGTATGCCAAGCGTACAAATGTATCCCCTGACGGCAATCCGACTACCGTCCCTCTGACCTTCACGCACCTGCTCTCCAAGGTGGAAGTGGTCTTGGAGCAGGGTGCGGGCAACCCCAGCATCAGCAAGGTGGAAATCCTCAATACTCTATTGGAAGCCAAGTTCACGCCGAACAAGGCAGATCAGACCATCACAGTGACGGCAAGCGGAACGAAGGGCGAGAACCCCATCGAGATAGATGCCGACCTCACCACGGCAGCGAATGCCGCAGGTTCGGACGACAGCCGGCAGCTCCTCAATGAGGCCACTATCGTGCCGCAGACCCTGGAGGCGGGCACCGACTTTATCCGCATCACCACCGCCGATGGCGGGGAACAGGTTTACAGCCTGCCTGCGAACACGACCTTCCAAGACATTGACCCCGGAACTCGCCTCCAAGGTTGTAGGTATCGTCTTCTACGAAGGACACCACGATCTTGACAATTCCGATTACACGAACACCGGCATCGGGCAACAGAAGTGCCACGGCTACGCCGTAGCCCTGACAGATGTGCATAACGACAAAAGCGACGGTCTCCGTTGGGAGAAAGGTCCTTCTGGAGAATATAATCGAAGAGTAGGTACCTCTATCAACAATGATTGGGACGGATATTCCAACAGTCAGAAATTCCATGACTTTGTCAATGACGAAGAGAATAAAGCAGAAGGTTGGGAAATGAAACATTTTCCTGCCGCCAATGCCTGCGAGACCTATGGCAACCGTACGCTTGACAAGGACGGCAATGATGCCAACGGAAAGTATGACTGGCAGCAGTCTTTGGCTGCTCCTAAGAACAGCAGCGGCTGGTTTCTGCCTTCATATGGTCAACTGTCGCATCTTGGTGAGAAAAGAGAAATAGAACTGTTATCGACTCGCATGAACGATGTAAAAAACAGTATCTCTGCTGATTGTGATTATAAGGATTACATAAAATGGTTCAGCTCAGGTTCGTATTATTGGTCGTCCACTGAGCATCCGGACGACACGCACATCGATAAGGCCATGTGCGTGTGCGTCAGTATCGGCTTCCTGGGCGTCTACACTAAGAACTACACGCGCGACGTGCGAGCGGTCCTCGCTTTCTGAGGCTATGCTGTTCGCAGCCGCACTGTCAGAACGGTCAATTAGTGCAGCCAAATAGCGGTGCGGCGGCGGAAGCGGAACATGAACATGAGCCCTGCGCTGGTCAGCCCGAACGGGAATGACATCCAGATGCCCGGAAGCCCCCAGCCGAGGACAAAACCGAAAAGATACCCTGCCGGAAGCGAAATTACGAAATAGGCTATGAATGCGTAGAGCACGACCGGCTTCACGTCAGAAATGCCCCTCAAGGCATTGGAATAGGCGCACTGCAGCCCGTCTCCGAACTGATATATGATGAACGGAATGGTGAGCTGCGCCACCATTGCCGAAACTTCGGCATTGCCGGTAAACCAGCCTCCGAGCATGTTCCTGCACAGGAAAATCCCCGTCGACACCACAGCCGACATCATCAGGATCATCTGGAATCCCGCAGCGGCAGAGCGGCGCACTTCCCGAATGTCGTTCTGCCCGCTGAAATGGCTGACCCTCACGGCAATGGCGGCAGCCATGCCGTAGTAGAGCATGAATCCCAATTGTCCGACCGTGAGCATCACCTGATGAGCCGCAAGTGGTATTGTCCCGAGCCAGCCCACCATGATTGTGGCTATGCTGAAAGAGCCTGTCTCCATGCCCATCTGCAATCCCACGGGCCAGCCCATGCGGTTGAGCTCCGAAAAGTCCCGCCTGTTTATCCTGCCTTCGGAAAATCCTTTCCTGTAAAGTGCATATTTCTTTGAGGTCATGAAGATTGCGAAGAAAATCACCAACGTCAGAATCCGCGAAAAGAGGGTCGAGATTCCGGCCCCGGCGACTCCGAGTTCAGGCATTCCCCAGTTGCCGTAAATCAGGAGCCAGTTGCCGAAGATGTTGACGGCGTTTCCCGCAAGCAGAATCCACATTGACGTGCCGGTGTCGCCAATCCCGTCTGCAAACTGCTTGAATGCATTGAAAAGCAGTATGAAAGGAAGGGATGCAAGAAGTATGACATAGTATGGCTTAATCAGCGGCAACAGTTCTTCCGGCTGTCCCATCCTGTCCACGTTCAGGTATATGCAGCCCATGACTGCCATGAGGATGACGGAAACGAGGGCATTGGCAAGCAGGCTGTTTTTGAGCAGCCTGCCGATTCCTTCGTTGTCCTTCTGACCGAAAAATCTGCCTACAAGGGGCGTGAGCCCATAGGAAAACCCGGTGGAAAAGATGATTGCAAGATTGAAGACGTTGTTCACGAAGCTCGCAGCCGCAAGGTCGTCGGTAGTATAGTGCCCGACCATTAGCGTGTCGGCAAAACTTACGAGTATTATGCCCAGCTGTCCGATTACAATCGGAATCCCGAGAGTCAGAAGGCCCTTGTAATGTCGCGTGTAATTTTTGATTTCCATAATCTGCGTAATGCGGCATTCCGCCGTGGCGTGCAAAGATAATTCATTTGAGCTGTTCAATCATCATTTCCACGCATCTTTTCTTTTGGTCGAGGTTCGGATGGACATACAGATTGAGGGTCGTGCTTATGTTGGAGTGTCCTAACAGGACACTGACTGTCTTGTAGTCACAGTTGCTTTCTATGCACCGTGTGGCAAAACTGTGCCTGAGACCGTGAAATTTCATTTTCGGCATTTTCAGGTTGTCCATCAGTTTTTTGTAATGCCTGCGGTATGTGTGCGGTTCCACTGGAAATGGAGCATCCGAAAGGATATAGCATTCGGGGTCTGCCGAGGAAATCATGCCGGCGATGATCCCGGTCAGTTCGTCAGTCATAGGTATCGACCTTGCCGAGTTCCGTGATTTGGGCGGACCGATGATCACTTCCGTATGGCCGGACCTGTCGCCTGGAAGATATATGCGTTGTATGGTCTTGTCTATGTTGATCATACCGTTTTTCATGTCGATGTCTTTCCATTTCAGGGCGCATATTTCGCCTATCCTGAGTCCGGCCGTAAGGCAGATGTATATTCCGAGATTCCTGCTGCTGATATGTGCTTTTATGTATTCCAGGACTTTTTTGTGGTCATCCCTGCGGAGAATTTCCGTTTCCTTGCATATTTTGTCTGACGGAAAACGCATGTTCGTGTCTACGGGAGGAAGGAGACCTTTGCGGATTCCGTATTTCGTTATCATTTTGAGGATTATGAATATGTCCTTGACATATTTCATGCTTTTGCCCTCGTCGTATTTCCTGACAATGAATTGTTTCAGGTCATTTTCTGTCATTGTCGTCCTGTGTCCGAATTCGGGGAGGATGTAGTTTTTGATGAGGAACGAATAATTCGCCATTGTGGATTTTTTTACATAGAGCCGTTTGTCGTCCTTCCACATTGCGACGATCTCGCTGAATTTGGTTTCTTTTGCCATGGTTCGTGTTTTTTGCGGAATTATACGCAAAAAAAAATGAGTGTCGGCACATCCCGTGCGGACCCTCATACTAACCACATAATTAATAACACTAAAACTAATAACCAATAAGTTGTAAAGGCTTTGGAATAACCTTTCGATCAACTCGGGTGCAAAGGTACGACAATTTTTTGAATCTCCAAATTTTTCTGCAATTTTTTCGATTTTTTTTTATTGAAAAAGTTCATCAAGTTTTTTGAAAAGTTCTTCTTCGTATGATTTGAATCTTTCGACGACTTTTCCTTTATCGTCTACGATTGTATAAATAAACGATAAAGAAGCCGGCCTTGGCATTCGGGACGGCTTCTTTATCAATTGAACATTCCGTGTGTCAGAACAGCCAGCCGATTCTGAGGGACGGTGTGGCGAAGAAACCGAAGGTGTTGTTTCTTGTCACTGCAGTCCCTTTCGTTTCGGTGATTGTAGAATCCACTTTTGAAGTATCCTTGCCCCTGCCGGTGGAGGTGTGCTGGTAGCCCAATCCGAGTTCAAGGCCGGCAAACAGTCCTTTGCAGATGTAGACATCGACTCCGCTCGTTGCCATGATTCCCATTCCGAAAGTCGGCCTTGTCGAAAGGTTGTAGTTGTCATTTTCGGAATTGTCGGATTTTGTCCGGGTTGAGCCGCATATAAATCCGATTGCCGCACCTACGTACGGTGACACCCTCTCGAATTTCGTGAAATGGTATTCAAATCCCGGCATGATGCTGAAGTTGAAGTCGGAAGTGACCGTGCGTCTGCTCTGATCGGCGTTGTTCGCGTCGGTGTAGTAGGTTATATCGTTTTTCGAAGCGGTGCTTACCCCGAGATTGAGGCTTACTGCGAATTTTTCGTTGATGAACATCCTGACTTTCGCTCCATAGTCCGGAATGGAGAATTGTCCGTTGGTGGCCCCGCCCGGAGAATAGTACATTTCAGTGGAGAAATCGAACTTGCCCGGCCTGTACTGGGCATCGGCATACATGAATGTGCAGAACAGGGCTGCAGCGATCAATACAACCTTTTTCATGATTCTGGTTTTTTAGTAGATAATAAATAAGGTATAAATGTGATTCAAAAAAATTTTTCCGGTCTTGACGACACAAATATAGTGAATTGTTGCGGAAATCGAAATTTAATTCCTATCTTCGCACCAATTTAATCCAACAGAAACAGAATGACGTCAGCATACGAAATACAAATGCATGCATATCAAGCCAAGAACGACCGCTCCGTTTTCGGAATGGTCGTTTTTTTTGATGAGCCGTATGTGTGCTGAGTCGGCAAAACCAACAGAAATGGAGCAGAAAATTCGAGCAACCCTCAAACTCGCGAACGGAATGGAGTTCCGCGGCTACTCATTCGGCTATGACGGGCCGTGCAGCGGCGAAGTCGTCTTTTCCACGGCGATGGTAGGTTACACAGAAAGCCTTACCGACCCGTCCTATTCAGGCCAGATTCTTTGCATCACCTATCCTCTTGTCGGAAATTACGGTGTCCCTCAGGATGGTTCAGGTCCGGACGGCATTTCCAGATACATGGAGTCTGACGGCATCTGGGTACGCGGGCTTGTCATATCCGACTATTCGTCCGAATACAGCCACTGGTGTGCTGAAAAGAGTCTCGGACAATGGCTTAAGGAGCACAAGATCCCGGGAATCTGCGGCATAGACACCCGCGAACTGACGAAGGTGATCCGAGACAACGGGGCAATGCCGGGAATCATAGTTCCGGAGGGAAGCGAGATGAACTTCCCTGTTCCCGATCCGAACAAAGAAAATCAGGTTGCTCTGGTAAGCTGCAGGGAAGTGATACATTACGGCTGCGGAAGCAAAAAGATAGTCCTTGTGGACTGCGGCGTGAAGCACAACATCCTCAGATGTTTCGTCAACCGCGGCATCGAGGTCGTCAGAGTGCCGTGGGATTACGATTTCAACACAATTGACTATGACGGGCTTTTCATCTCCAACGGTCCTGGAAATCCGGATTTCTGCGAAATCACTGTTGAACATATCCGTGAGGCGATGAAGAAGGACAAGCCGATATTCGGCATCTGCATGGGCAACCAGTTGCTCAGCAAGGCAGGCGGCGCAAAGATATTCAAGCTGAAATACGGTCACAGGAGCCATAACCAGCCGGTAAGGATGGTCGGCAGCAACAAATGTTTCATCACATCCCAGAATCACGGCTATGCCGTGGACAACAATACCCTCGGCCCGGAATGGGAGCCGTATTTCATCAACATGAATGACGGGACCAATGAGGGCATAAGGCACAAGAGCAAGCCGTTTTTCTCGGCACAGTTCCATCCGGAGGCCTCCAGCGGCCCTACCGATACGGAATTCCTTTTCGACGAATTCATCGGAAAACTCTGATAACCATAATCAAAAACAGAAAAGACATGATTGACAACAGCATAAAGAAAGTTCTGCTCTTAGGTTCCGGCGCATTGAAGATAGGTGAGGCCGGCGAATTCGATTATTCCGGCTCTCAGGCTCTCAAGGCGATGAAGGAGGAAGGGATAGAGACCGTCCTCATCAACCCGAACATCGCTACGGTCCAGACCTCGGACAAGGTTGCCGACAAAATCTATTTCCTGCCGGTGACTCCCTACTTCGTGGAAAAGGTTATCAGGAAAGAGGCTCCGCAGGGAATTCTGCTGGCTTTCGGCGGACAGACTGCCCTGAATTGCGGCGTGGAACTCTACAAGTCAGGAGTGCTTGCAAAGTATGACGTGAAGGTGCTCGGAACACCGGTGCAGGCCATCATAGATACTGAAGACAGGGAACTTTTCATCGAAAAGCTCGACCAGATAGACGTGAAGACCATAAAGTCGCATGCCACTGAGAACATTGAGCAGGCCCGTGCGGCGGCAGCAGAACTCGGTTATCCGGTGATTCTGCGTGCGGCATACGCTCTCGGCGGACTCGGTTCGGGCTTCTGCGACAATGAGGAACAACTTTATGACGTTGCAGAAAAGGCATTCTCCTTCTCTCCCCAGGTGCTGGTGGAAAAATCTCTGAAGGGCTGGAAAGAGATTGAATATGAGGTAGTAAGAGACAGATATGACAACTGCATCACTGTCTGCAACATGGAGAACTTCGATCCGCTCGGAATCCATACTGGGGAGAGTATTGTCGTCGCTCCGTGCCAGACCCTGAACAACTCCGATGTGGAGTTCCTCCGCGACATCGCAATCCGCATTGTCCGTCATGTCGGAATTGTAGGGGAGTGCAACGTTCAGTTCGCATACGATCCCAATTCGATGGAATACAGGGTCATAGAGGTCAATGCAAGGCTCAGCCGCTCGTCGGCCCTCGCATCGAAGGCAACCGGTTATCCTCTTGCTTTCGTGGCGGCCAAACTCGGTCTCGGATACGGTCTTTTTGACCTGAAGAACTCCGTGACGAAGACTACTCCGGCATTTTTCGAGCCTGCAATCGACTACATTGTCTGCAAGATTCCGCGCTGGGACCTCTCCAAGTTCCACGGGGTATCGAGAAAGATCGGCTCCA
>CALVDU010000072.1 GCA_944326375.1 uncultured Bacteroidales bacterium
CGTATCCTCTTTCTCCTTTCCTCTGACTACAGCACATAATAACAGGAACGCTACATATAATATTTTTTTCATAGACAACGAAATATTTCCGTGTAAAAATACTAATTTCCACTTAATATTATATAACCAAGGGGATGACCAATAGAGATTCAGAAACTTTCAGAATGACAAAGGGTGGGTTGGCCACCCTTTGTCAGTCATCAACGTCCGTGAGGGCGAAGGTGCGGCTGTCGAAGGTGAGTTCCATGCGGTTGGAAAGTTTCACCTCCCATTCCTTGCTTTCCCTTTCCATCTTCACCACAGCCTGCCCCGGGAAATTGGACCCGATATAATCTTTGATCTGCTGCGGCACAATGTCCTGCGGCACAGGCTTCTGCCCTCCGTTGATCTTTTTCCATTCTCCGTTGCGGCGGAACTCCAACCTCATGCCGTTGCCGTACACCACTTCATAAGAAACCTTCATCTCGTCCACAGACCTTGTCACAAGCACGGGAGCCCCGTCCGGAAAATGAACTGAAAGAAAAACCTTCGCCCCGTCAGGCAGCCTGTCCAGGGACACCGGCCTGTCATATTCCAGATTCCATGCCACTGCCGCAATTACCGCAATCAGCACGGCAATGCCGCCTGACCATAAAAATGTCCTCTTTGAAATCCCTTTCGTCGCCATATCCAAACAATTTTTGATTTTCCGGCTGCAAAATTCAGTGACAATTCTGCACAGAAACTGAAATTCCGGAAATTTCATCTATCTTTGCCTGTACCGGAAACATATCAGACAATGGACAAATTCAGAATAGGAATAATAGGAGCGGGACACATCGCAGAAAAGATGGCGGCGACGCTTGCAGGAATGGAAGAGGCCGAAGCATACGGAGTGGCTTCAAGAGACCTCGCAAAGGCGGAAGAATTCGCCCGCAGATTCAATTTCACAAAAGCATTCGGTTCCTATGAAGCCCTTGCCGACGATCCTCTCGTCCAACTCATATATGTGGCCACACCGCACTCCCTGCACCACGACCATGTCAGAATGTGCCTGCTTAAGGGCAAGCCTGTCCTCTGCGAAAAAGCCTTCATGGCGAATGCAGCAGAAGCAGAAGACGTCATCGGAATATCCGAAAGCCGGGGAGTGTTCCTCGCTGAGGCGATATGGACACGTTACATGCCGTTCTACAGGACGATAGCGGAAAGGGCAAATGACGGGACCATAGGCAAACCAATGATGGTTACGGCACATCTCGGCTACCCCGTATCGCACAAGGAAAGGATAATGAAACCAGAACTCGGAGGAGGCGCATTGCTCGACCTCGGAGTATATACGATAAATTTCGCCCTCAATGTTTTCGGCAAGGACATCCGGAAGATCACCTCGCATTGTACGGTGGCAGAGACCGGGGTCGACCTTCAGGACAACATCTGCCTCGAATACGAAGACGGGAGAATGGCGGTACTCATGGCCACGGCTCTCTGCGCCAACGACAGGCAAGGCATCATTTCAGGAGACGGGGGCTATATCATAGTTGACAACATCAACAATTCCCTGAAGGCGGAAATTTACGGCAAGGACCATGTCCTGAAGGAGACAATCCACGCCCCGGAACAGATTACGGGATTCGAATATCAGGTACGCGCATGCATCTCAGCGATCTCTCAAGGAAAATACGAAACACCGTTCATGCCGCATTCGGAATCGCTTGCCGTGATGAAGATGCTCGACGGCATAAGGAAAAATGCGGGAGTCACATTCCCCAACGATTTGAAGATGCAGCGGCCGTGAAAAGGAAAAATGCCTTGAATACGGGGAAAACAAAAAAAGAAGACAGACCGAAGAACAATCCTGAGCCTGCCTGAAAAGAAAATATTAGAATTGAATGTGTGTGTCGTCTCGTAAGACAATGCAAAGGTTGATATTTCCAGGCAAATAATCCGTCATAATACGCCCGAAAAATATCACATTTTCCCGTTTTAGGTATTTTTTATAGATTTTTTTACGAATGAATTATCTCGACCTGCGGCGTTCAGACAATTATTCCGGTATTTTCGGGCATGAATCTCCGGAAACTGAAAATAGCAAATATTGCTATGATGACCTTATCATAGTCATGATATGCCTGAGCGGAAAAGCCAAATTCTGTCTCGGAGGAAAAGAATACGACGTGACGGGAAACTCATTCCTGTGCATAGCCCCTGGAGAACCTTTCCATTTCAGGGACAGGAGCGGGGATTTCGACGCCGACATCATCATATTCACGGATTACATCCTGAAAAAGACAGCCCAGGGCCTGATAAGCATCTATTTTTCAAAAATACTGCGCGAACATCCGCTGCAGCACATACCGGAGCACAAGGCAAGCATGTGCCACCATATTTTCGGATACCTGAAACAGCTGATCGAAGATTCGGACAATTTCTTCCAGAGGCAGATAATCAAGGACTATCTCGAAATCCTGTTCTACGAAGGCTGCAACATCATGCTGCACGACTCCAAGAACGGCATTGATGAGAAGCAAAGGCATGAGAGCAAGAAAAACAAGATTACGGGAGACTTTCTGAACCTTGCGGAAAAGGAAATCAAGAACAGCCGGAAAGTCGAATACTATGCCCTGAAACTCAGGATGTCGGCCAAATACATGTCCTCCGTCGTGAAAGAAGTGACGGGAAAGACCCCTACGGAATGGATAAACGAATATACCCTTACGGAATCCAAGATAATGCTGAAGAATTCCGAAAATTCAATCCAGAGCATAAGTTATGATCTCGGTTTTGCCACCCCGTCCCATTTCGGAAAATTCTTCAAGGAAAGGACGGGCATGACACCCAAGGAATTCCGCAAGGCAGGACGCTATCCCGCCCCTGACGACCGAAATCAGAACCTTGCCGTGGCAGATGCCGATTCGGACGCTGCATCGGCAAAATTCTCTCCGGATCCGGCATAAAGGATGCCTCTGGACGAATTTATGAGCAGACCGCCCATGCTGTTGGCCCCGTATTTCATCACTTCCTCCGCTGAACCTCCCTGCGCTCCGACCCCGGGAACAAGAAAGAAATTGTCAGGACAGAAACTCCGGATTTCGGAAAGACGGTCGGCCTTGGTGGCTCCTACGACAAACATCATGTTGTCCGGAGTGGAGATGGACATCATATCCTCGATTACTGCACGATAAAGCGGTTTTCCGTCCTTTTGCGCCGTCTGGAACTGGACAGCCGACGGATTGGAGGTAAGGGCAAGGACTATTGCCCACTTTCCCTCGTAAGCGAGGAACGGAAGCACACTGTCCGCCCCCATATACGGGGCTATGGTCACAGCGTCGAAATCCATCGTACTGAAAAAGGCCTTAGCATAGCGGTCTGCCGTGTTTCCTATGTCACCCCTCTTGGCGTCAGCTATCAGGAAAATTCCCGGATAATTGTTTCTTATGTAGTCAACGGTGTATTCCAGAGCCCTCATTCCCTCTATTCCATAACATTCGTAGAAAGCGAGATTGGGCTTGTATGCGACAGCATACCGGGCGGTGGCGTCCACTATCGCACGGTTGAATTCTGCAATGGCCCTGGCCTTTCCCCCGAGGACATGCCCGTCAAAATTTGCCGGTGCATCATCGGCCAACGCCTTCACGCAGGCCGGCATCTTGTCGAAATCCACGTCGAGCCCCACGCAAAGCATCGACTTCTTCGCCTTTATTGCGGCGTACAAATCTTCTCTGGTCATAAGTTATTTTCCGTAACATTAAACACCGTAATATCCATAAAAGAGGGCTATGGCTTCCATGCCGGAAAAGAGCTGCTTCAGAAGATAGCTCTCGTTAGGGGAATGGATTGTGTCGCGCTCCAGACCGAACCCCATGAGGAGAGGGTCTATGCCCAAGATTTTCTGAAGGTCGGCAAGGACAGGAATGCTGCCGCCTCCCCGGCTCGGTACCGGCTCCACTCCGTAGACATCCGTCATGGCCTTCGATGCTGCCTGATATGCAGGAGAGGAAATCGGGATAAGGAAACCGTTTCCTCCATGGTGATGCTTTACCTCCACTTTTACGCAGGCCGGAGCAATCGACTTGAAATGTTCCTCGAAAAGGGCTGCTATCTTCTCATTGTCCTGATTCGGCACGAGCCTCATCGAAATCTTGGCATGAGCCTCGGACGGAAGCACAGTCTTGGCGCCCTCGCCCGTATAACCTCCCCAGATGCCGTTCACGTCGAGGCATGGACGGATCCCCGTCCTTTCGAGAGTAGTGTAGCCTTTCTCGCCCCTCACGTCGTCTATGTCGAGGAATTTCTTGTATTCGTCCAGATCAAACGGAGCCTTCGCAAGTTTCTCCCTGTCTGCGGCAGAAAGTTCAACGACATCGTCGTAAAAGCCTTTTACGGTTATCCGTCCGTCCTTGTCGACAAGGGATGAAATCATGTCGCACAGGACGTTTATCGGATTTGCCACTGCACCTCCGTAATGTCCCGAATGAAGGTCCTTGTCCGGGCCTGTCACCTTCACTTCCACGTATGCGAGCCCGCGCATCCCGCAATTGATGGACGGGACGGTCTCGGAAATCATCGTGGTGTCGGAGACGAGAATGATATCGGCAGCAAGCATGTCCTTATGGTCCTTTGCCCATTCCGCAAGGGACGGGCTGCCGATCTCCTCCTCCCCTTCGAAGATGAACTTGACGTTATGCTTCAGTTTCCCTTCCCGCACGAGGTACTCGAAAGCCTTTATGTGCATGAAAAGCTGTCCCTTGTCGTCATTCGCGCCTCTCGCATAGATTGCGCCGTCCCTTATTTCTGGCTCGAACGGGTCCGATTTCCACAATTCGAGAGGGTCAACCGGCTGCACGTCATAATGCCCGTAGACGAGGACGGTCGGAAGCGAGGGAGAAATGAGTTTCTGCCCGAACACTACGGGATGGCCCTTTGTGGGAAATATTTCCGCAGAGTCTGCGCCTGCCTCAAGCAAAAGTTCCACGAGTCTTCCGGCACATTTCTCCATGTCCGGGGCATGTGCCTCAGAAGAACTTATCGACGGGATTCTCAAAAGGGAGAACAATTCTTCAAAAAATCTCTCCCTGTTCTTTTCTATGTATGCTTTCATCGTTTCAGTGTGTTTTCAGACATGTGGTCTTGCCGGATGAGCCCGGCTCATGAATCTTCCCTGAGTTTCTCCTTTGCGTAGTCGAGCGTCAGGACAAAAGTCTTTTTGCGGGATGACGGAGCCTCATACATGGCGTCTGTCATGATCTTCTCGCAGATCGAGCGCAGGCCTCGTGCGCCCAACTTGTTCTCGATTGCGGTATCCACAATCAATTCAAGCACCTCCGGCTCTATCCGGAGTTTCAGTCCGTCGAGTTCGAACATCTTTTCATACTGGCGTATGATGGCGTTCTTCGGTTCGGTCAGGATTCTGAGCATGGCGGCACGGTCCAGCTGGTCCAGATATGTTATGACCGGAAGGCGTCCGATTATTTCCGGGATGAGACCGTATGCCCTCAAATCCTGCGCCGAGACATATTTCAAAAGGTTTTCCTTGTCCACGGTCGGACGGTTGGATGCCGAATATCCGATTACCTGGGTGTTCAGCCTCTGCGCAATCCGCCTTTCGATGCCTTCGAATGCGCCGCCGCAGATGAAAAGGATGTTCTGCGTGTTCACCTGGATGAATTCCTGCTCAGGATGCTTGCGTCCGCCTTTCGGGGGAACATTCACCACATTGCCTTCGAGAAGCTTCAGCATGGCCTGCTGCACGCCCTCTCCGGACACGTCCCTCGTTATGGACGGGTTATCGCTCTTGCGGGCAATCTTGTCTATTTCGTCAATGAAGACGATTCCCCGTTCTGCAAGATTCACGTCATAGTCGGCTTCCTGCAAGAGGCGCGTCAGTATGCTCTCCACATCTTCACCGACATATCCGGCCTCTGTCAGCACTGTAGCGTCCACTATCGTGAAAGGCACCTTCAAAAGTTTGGCTATAGTCTTAGCCAACAATGTCTTTCCCGTACCGGTAGGACCTACCATGAGGATGTTTGACTTTTCTATTTCGAGATCATTTGCGGCATCGGCCGCAAGATTGTTGTTCACCCTCTTGTAGTGATTGTACACCGCTACCGAAAGGAGTTTCTTCGCCCTGTCCTGGCCTATCACATACTGGTCGAGCCACGCATGTATTTCCTTCGGCTTCATGAGGTCCTCTATCTTGCGCGGAGCCGGCCTTGACGATTTCTCGATATTCGACACATAGTCATAGCACAGTTTCACGCAATCACTGCAGATGGCGGAATCCATGCCCTGAAGCAGGAGCGGAACCTCGTTTTCGCTCCTGCCGCAGAACACGCAATGCCTGTCGTTGCCCTTAACGTCCCTTGCCATGCGTCACTTCTTCTTGACCAGAATTTCGTCTATCATGCCATACTCGAGAGCCTCGGAGGAACTCATCCAGTAGTCCCTGTCACCGTCGGCCACAATCCTGTCGTACGGCTGGCCCGTATGCATGGAGATTATCGTATAGAGTTCCTTCTTGATTTTCAGGATTTCCTTTGCGGCAATCTCTATGTCGGAAGCCTGGCCCTGCGCCCCGCCGAGAGGCTGGTGGATCATCACCCTTGAATGAGGAAGAGCGGACCTCTTGCCTGCCGCACCGGCGCAAAGCAGGACTGCCCCCATGGATGCGGCCATTCCGGTACATATCGTTGCCACGTCTGGCTCGACGAGCTGCATCGTGTCGTAAATCCCGAGTCCGGCCGACACGGAACCTCCGGGAGTGTTGAGATAGACCGAAATGTCGCTGCGGCTGTCTGTAGACGCAAGGAACAGGAGCTGGGCCTGTATGATATTGGCGACGTCATCGTCGATAGGTACGCCAAGAAATACTATCCGGTCCATCATAAGGCGGCTGAACACGTCCATTGAAGCCACGTTCATCTTCCTCTCCTCTATTATGGTAGGGTTGATGTAGGCATCGTAGACCGACCTGTAGCGGTGCAGGGTCATGGAACTTATGCCGCAATGCAGATTCGCGTATTTGTCGAATTCCTTTTTATCCATAAATTATTTCAATTCGCGGAATTTCTCCACGGATATCTTCTTTTTCTTCAGTGTGATCACGCCGCGGATGGCATCGATCGTCTTCTGGTCCTCAACCTGCTCAAGGATGCGCCTGCCTTCCTTGTCCTGCGACAGGAGAGTCTTGGCATAGGATTCAAGCTGCTCGTCAGGCACATTGTTGATGCCGTACATTGCAAACTGATATGCTGCAAACCCTTTCGCACTTGCCATCAGGTCAGACTCTTCCACCTTGACGGAATACTTCTCCATCAGATAGTTGCGTATCATCTGCCAGCGATAGTCAGTAAGGAAGAGGTCGAATTCCTTTTCGATGTCCTCCATCGTGAACTTGCCCTCGTTCACCGTATAGATCCACCTCTTGAGGAAAGCCTCAGGAAGGGCTATATCCGTTTTCTTGCGGAGATAATCCTTGATGTCCCTGGAGAATCTGAATTCGGACTCCTGTCCGTATTCGGCCTTGAGCCTTTCTTCGATCTTTGCATCGAATTCAGCCTCAGACTTCACGTTGCCTTCGCCGAACACCTTGTCGAAGGTCTCCTGTGTCATAGGTGCAGGAACGAATGTCTTTACGTTCTTCACTGTCATCCTGAAGACAGGATCAAGATTGGCAAGTTCCTCTTTCTTGACCTTGAGCAGGGATGCCCTGTCGGTCTCGTTTTCAAAGGCCTCGTTGACATTCACGTCCAGCGTGTCTCCGGGCTTCAGCCCGACAAAAGACGGCCGTACGGCCTCGGAAACATTCCTGAGGGCAACGTATGCACCCTCTACTTTTGTCTCGCCCTGCTCGAAATCGACGATCATAAAATCATCTGCCTTGGCTTCTGCCCCGTCTTCGAGCGACCCGTACTGCTTGAGGATGTTTTCCTTCATTTCGGATTTTGCCTCATCTGTGACATTGATGGTATAGTAAGGCACTTCGTCATCCTTGCCGAGTTCGAATTCCACCTTAGGGGAAAGGGCAACGTCAAACTTGAATGTGAAGGAATTGCCGTCCTTCCATTCCACCGTCGGCTGATCCTCGGCAGGAAGAGGCTCCCCGATGACCTTCAGGTCGTTTTCCTTGATGAATCCGTTCAGGGCATCTGCAATGACATCATTGACGGAATCCACGAGTGCGGACTGTCCGTACATCCTTTCTATCAGGCCCATAGGTACCATTCCTTTCCTGAATCCCTTGATTTCGGCAGTCCTTCTGTATTTGTTCAGTTTCTTTTTCTTGTTTTCCGCATAGTCCGCCGCCTCGATGCCGAGAGTCAGGACGATGTTGAGATCATCGATTTTGTTCTGTTCAATTTTCATGATATGTTGTTGTTTATATTTTTCCCAACGATAATTTTCCGGTTTCAAAAGTCCGCAAAATTACACATTATTACGTTAAAATCAAAATGGGGACAAACGACGGGCCGTCATCTGCGCAAATGGCTGCGGACCGTCCTGCTTCAGGAATTCTGGACCGCCGGACGATGCCTTTTCGGATAGGTCACCCTCGCATGGTAAATCTGCTGCAGATAAGACTTGAGGACAGATTTTACCACATTCAGTTCGCTCAGGGATATGTCTGCATCTTCGAACTGGCCGTCGTCCATCTTGGACTTCACGATACGCTCGACAAGATCCGAAATGCTTTTGGCCGAATAATCCTTCAGGGAACGGGATGCCGCTTCGAGAGTGTCGCTCAGCATGATTATTATCTGCTCCTTGGTCACCGGTTTCTTCCCCTTGTAGAAGAAGACGTCGGCATCCGCCGGATCCCCGCCTTCATTGATGTACTTGTTGTAGAAATAGGCCGTGCATGTAGTGCCGTGATGGGTCTCGATGAATGCCTTGACCACGTCAGGCAACTTGTATTTTTCTGCAAGCGACATCCCGTCCGGCACATGACGCGTTATTTCCGCCGCGCTCTCCTTTGCCGACAGTCCCTCGTGGTATTTCGTTCCGGGGGTCTCGTTCTCAATGAAGCACTGCGGATTGAGCGTCTTTCCTATATCATGGTAAAGTGCCCCTGCCCTGACAAGCTGCACGTTCGCATCTATGGAACGGGCTGCAGCATCAGCGATGTTCATGACCTGGAGAGAATGCTGGAATGTCCCCGGAGCCTTATGCGCAAGTTCCCTGAGCAGCCTGTTGTTCGAGTCGCACAGTTCGATCAGGCGGGAATTGGACACGAGCATGAATATCCTCTCGAAAAGGTATATGAGAGGATAGCCGGCAACAGAAAGCATGGAACCGATGAACAGGTACAGAATTGTCCTGTAATCGTTGAACCCCTTGATCCCGTCCACAAAACGGAAGGCCATGTAGACTGTCAGCAGTATGCAGAACGTGATCAGTGCGGTTATGAACTGCTGCCATCCCTTGTTGAAAAGGCCGAATATGTATATCGACACTATGCCGGCCGCCAGATACATGACAAACAGTTCCACCCCGTTGTGTGAAAATACCAACAGGGGCAGAAGAGAAATGATATATACCGGAAGCACAACCCTTTTCTTGAAAAAGGCGAGAAGGTAGAGCGCACCGAGAGTGAACGGCGTCATGTACAGCAAGTTCGGACTGACCTTCTCCATTATCAGGGCCACGACAGCCGCTATGAGAAACACGACAAGAAGATAGGCATACTTGTTGATGTCCCCGAAAATCCTATAATTTGCATAATAGATTGCGAAATACAGGATTACAACCATTGTAAGGGCAAGCATGATGTTGCCGAGCCACAACAGCACCCTAGGCCCGTTGTATCCAAGGCTGTTCTCATACTCCGCCTTGTATGAATCCAGCAGCTGTTCGATCTCGGCCGTGACGATTTCACCCTGGGACACTATCAGCTGTCCGGCACTTATCACCCCTGACGTAGGGGAAATGTAGTTGACAGCCTCGTCATGCACCAGTTCCGTAGTCTGCCTGTCAAACAGGAGATTCGGCTTCAGCAGGTCGTAGATACCGGCGGCCCGGCACAGGGAGTCGGCGTTTACCGTATCCGGCAGAGCCGATTCCAATATCGACAGCAGGGCTTCATCCGCCCCGGCATTGTCATAGACCTCTGAAGAAGGCACCTTTGTCGCTCGCCTGTCCTTTTGGACAAATATCACGCTGCTGTCGAACACGAGATCCCCGACATGGCTGTCGTTACCTGCTTCCGCTATGATTCCCCTCTCATATATCCTGGAAACGGCATCCACAATCTCCCCCATGTAATCCTGGCAGCGGCCAAGATTAAGGCTTTCTATAAGACGTATCCTTTCTGCGGCAACGCTTCCGGAATACTTGAAATAGGGTATCACTCCTGAGCCTATGTCTTCACGTTCCTGCTGAAGCTGGGCGCTTGTCTTGAGGATCGGGAAATCGAACTGCGCCACAAGGGTCTCGTACATCCACGGTGCCCCTTTCTTGTAGTCATAGTTGAACTTGCCCGTACGCGGAAATATGACGGACAGTATCACGAACAGAATAGCCATCGGCAGGTAGACCCTGTACGTATGCTCGATCTTGACCTTTTTCATCGGATTGTCAGTTATGGTACATATTTCAGGAAAGGAAATGAAAGCCTGTCCGACACGTAGGCGCCCATTTCATATTCGTCAAGCAGTCCGACAAACCTCCTGCAGAGGGCATCCGCCCCTATAGAGGATGTCACGGTTATCACCAGTTCCCCGTGAAGTCTCGACGTCGTCACGGAAAAAGGATAGAGGAAGGAAGGCAGCACCGGATAGAATTCCACAATGTACCTCGACAGTGATTCAGGCAGGATTATATTGCCGACATTGCACAGGGAATAGGCCGCTGTTGAGGCCCTCTCCCCCATGACGTCCCTCTCGGCCCCGATCTTTCCGGAAAGGCATGGCGCATCCATGACCTTTTCCAGACACGATATCTTCCTTTGTGCATTGTATGCAAGGGCATCCGCCTTCAGCTGCGCCTCTATCAGTTTCTTCTGTGACATTATCACTGTATTGGCCGGATATTCGCCGATGTCCCTGTTATAGACAAGGGGAATTTCCGTAAAGAACGGGCGCAAAGAAGGCGTAGGGAAATACTGCCTCAGGTTGACCCTGATGGATGCCACGATATACTCGTCATCCGCCATTATGCCGGCAAACTCTTTCTGGACCGAATCCGAAAAGAGAGGTGCGACAAATGCCGTGGTAAGGTCCAGCCAGCTCTTTGCCTGTCCCTTGAGTTTCGACAATGGAATCCGGATTACGGCCGTCGTGCACGGTCCGGAACAGGTCCCGCTGAAAGAAAACGCCTTCGCATCCATATACCATACCGGGCGCGATGCTGGAATGTCGTCCATCTTCACGAAAGCATCCTCGGCCTCATGCGGGCTGAAAACGCTGTCTCCGGCAAGGATACTGCCGTCATTTTCCACCTCGTACCCGCTGTCAGTAAGGTAACGGAACAGGACAGACCGGATAAAGGTCACGGCACCGCGTTCATCTGTCAGTGCCCGGTGAAAACAGAAAAACAAGGTCTTGTGGGCATACGACACCTCGAACAGATGCCCCGATGAAGTTTCCCGCCCATCGCCCTGCCTGCATACATGGACAGGAGCCGTCTCCTCGGCAAAGGAATATTCCTCACCGTCTTTTTCCACTTTCACGGCAAACTGAGGGAACCTGGTCATCAGAGCGTTGACGGCATCCTCCAGAATCTGTCCGTCCACGGTGGCGGTCAGTGACACCACGAAACCGAACACGGCATCCGAAGATGACGAATCCGCATACAGATAAGAACCTCCCAGCAAATCAGGAGTCAGAAAATCAGGCCGCTCTCTCATTTCGTCTTATGAAAAGGACTGTCAGGCTCTTTCGCCATATAACTGAATTCCACTTTGTCGGTAATCCTCGGAAAAATCTTGTGCACAGCCACAGTGGCCTTGCCCAGCGGTGTCAGGACCATTTCCCTTTTCCGCTTTCTCAACCCCTCTGCCAGATATTCCGCCACACGCTCCGCCGTCATCATCTTCCCTTCATCCCGAGGAGTCTTGCCCTGCTCAGAACCGTCTGCGGTAAGGGCTGCGTTCCTTACATTGGATGCGGTGAAGCCGGGGGCGAAGACCATGACATGCAGCCCGTCATAGAGATGCTCTATCCTCAGCGTGTCGAGAAAGCCCCTGACAGCATATTTTGACGAGGAATAGCCGGTCCGTCCCGGCAGTCCGGCAAATCCGGCAATGGAAATCACTCCCACCACAGAACCTCCGGATTCTAGCAGATACGGCAAGGCATACTTTGTACAGAAGACCGTCCCCCAAAAATTGACGTCCATCAGACGCTTTATCACCGAAAGGTCGCAGTCCTTGAACATGGCCCTCATCGACAATCCCGCATTGTTGATCAGGATATCGATCCTGCCGAAACGCTCCACTGTCCTTTCAATCAGATTCCTGCAATCTTCCTCCAGGGAGACGTCCGTCCTGACGGCAATAACCTCGGCCTTTTCCCCGAGTCTTGACACAATCTCCTCAAGTTTGTCTTCCGAGCGCGCCGCAAGGGACAGCCTGGCCCCGAGAGATGCAAATAATTCGGCAGAAGCCAACCCAATTCCTGAGCTGGCTCCTGTTATTATCATGACTTTATCTTTAAAGAAAGTCCTGTTCATCGTCAGGAAGATTAACGGACTGCCATGTCGATGACATCATCTCCGTCGTACTCCCCTCTTTCGAGTTTCGCACGGACTTCGGCAAATGTCTTCAGCGTATATTCAACATCCTCCATAGAATGGGCCGCAGTCGGAATCACCCTGAAAATGATCATGCCCTTAGGGATGACAGGATAAACCACGATGGAGCAGAATATTCCGTAATTCTCCCTCAGGTCGACAGCAATCCTTGTGGCCTGGCCTACACCGCCCTTTATCGCTACAGGTGTGACGCACGCCTCAGCAGGCCCGATGTCGAATCCGAGTTTGCGGAATCCGTCCTGAAGGGCTCTGGTCACGGTAAAGAGTTTCTTGCGCAATTCGTCGCCCTCTGCACTGCGGATGATTTCCAGCCTCTTGAGACCGCCCTCAACGAATGCCATAGGAAGCGACTTCGCATAAATCTGCGAGCGGAGATTGTACCTCAGATAGTCTATGATGACCTTTGGACCTGCCACGAAGCCTCCGATGCTTGCCATTGACTTTGCGTATGCGCCTATGTAAAGGTCGACCTCGTCCATTACGCCGAAATGCTCGGATGTTCCGCGCCCGTGCTCGCCCATTACGCCGAAACCGTGTGCATCGTCGATAAGTATCCTGAAATTGTATTTCTTCTTGAGTGCGGCAATCTGGTCGAGTATGCCGAGCGCACCAGTCATTCCGTATACACCCTCCGTGATGAGCAGTATGCCGCCTCCGGTCTCCTCGCAAAGTTTCGTGGCCCTTTTCAGGGTAGCCTCGCAGCTTTCGATGTCGTTGTGGCGATATGTCATCCTCTTGCCCATGTGAAGCCTTGCACCGTCTATCAGGCAGGCGTGAGCCTCGGAGTCATACACGATCACGTCGTGACGGTCCATGAGAGCGTCGATTGTGGAAACGATGCCCTGATATCCGAAATTGAAAAGAAATGCGTCCTCTTTCTTCTCGAAGTCGGCAAGTTCCCTTTCGAATTTCTCGTGGAGGGAAGTATGTCCCGACATCATGCGGCTTCCCATAGGATATGCAAGACCCCATTTAGCCGCAGCCTCGGCATCTGTTTTCCTCACCTCAGGATGATTGGCAAGTCCGAGATAGTTGTTGAGGCTCCAGCAGAGCACGTCCCTGCCCTGGAATCTCATGTGAGGACCAATCTCACCCTCCAGCTTCGGATACATATAATAACCGAAAGCCTTTTGCCTGTACTGCCCCAGAGGACCTCCGGAGTCTCTCGCAATTCTGTCAAAAATATCCATAAATTATAATATTTAGATTTTTAATACATCCTATTTAGCGTAACGCAGAAATCACCGTCGGAAAAAATTTTATGCGTCGACATTGGCATAATGGGCATTCTGCTCAATGAACTCCCTCCTCGGCGGCACGTCATCGCCCATAAGCATGGAGAATGTCCTTTCGGCCTCTGCCGCATTGTCTATCGTCACCTGCCTCAAAAGTCTCCTGGAAGGGTCCATGGTCGTGTCCCACAATTGTTCCTCGCTCATTTCTCCCAGACCTTTGTACCTCTGCACGTTGACGCCCTTGTCGGAGCCCTTGCCCAGTTTTTCGGTTGCCGCACGCCTTTCCTCGTCGGTCCAGCAGTATATTTCCTCCTTGCCCTTCTTCACGAGATAGAGAGGCGGAGTGGCAAGATAGACGTAGCCGTTGCTTATGAGTTCGAACATGTAACGGAAGAAGAATGTGAGGATAAGGGTGGCGATATGGCTTCCGTCCACATCGGCATCGGTCATGATTATTACCTTGTGATACCGCAGTTTGCTGAGGTTAAGGGCCTTGCTGTCCTCTTCCGTACCGACGGTAACTCCAAGCGCAGTATAGATGTTCCGGATTTCCTCGCTTTCGAACACCCTGTGCTCCATTGCCTTCTCCACATTCAGAATCTTTCCCCTCAAAGGCAGTATTGCCTGTGTCATCCTGTCCCGGCCGAGTTTTGCAGTACCGCCTGCGGAATCTCCCTCCACAAGGAAGAGTTCGCATTTTTCAGGATCCCTGAGAGAACAGTCAGCAAGTTTTCCCGGCATTCCGGCCCCTGACATCACGGTCTTTCTCTGGACCATCTCACGCGCTTTCCTTGCCGCATGCCTTGCGGTAGCGGCAAGAATAACCTTGTCCACTATGGCCTTTGCATCCTTGGGATTCTCCTCAAGATAGGCCTCGAGAGCGGCAGCAGTAGCCTGGGAAACGGCTGAAACTACCTCCCCGTTGCCGAGTTTGGTCTTGGTCTGCCCTTCGAACTGAGGTTCAGCCACTTTGACCGACACTACGGCAGTAAGGCCCTCCCTGAAGTCGTCAGCGGCGAGGACGAACTTCAGTTTCGACAGAAAATTGTTCTTCTCCGCATAATTCTTCAGGGTCCTCGTAAGCCCCATCTTGAATCCCTGGAGATGGGTTCCGCCTTCTATGGTGTTGATGTTGTTGACGTAGGAATATATCTTCTCCGAGAAGCCCGTGTTGTACTGGAGGGCTATT
>CALVDU010000073.1 GCA_944326375.1 uncultured Bacteroidales bacterium
GACCCTCAGCGTCCCGATTTTCAACAGGAGGCAGACAAAGAGCGCCGTCGAAAAAGCCGAAATCCAGTTTCAGAACACGAAACTGCAGCTGAAGGAAACTCAGAAGGAACTCTACCGCACAATAGAAAACCTTTGGCTCGACGCATGGAGCGCACAGCAACAGTACGCTGCGGCAATCGAACAGGTAAACAGTTCCAGGACAAGTTTCGAACTCGTAAGCGAACAATTCAACCTCGGAATGAAGAACACCGTCGAACTCCTCACAGAAAAGAACAACCTGCTGAGCGCACAACAGCAGATGCTACAGGCAAAATACATGGCAATACTCAACATCCAGCTCCTGAACTTCTATCAGGGAATGGAAATGAGCCTCGAATAGGAAACAAAATAAAAACATAAAAATCATGAAAAGAAAGAAAACGCTGACAATCTGGATAATTGTCATTGCGGCGGCAGCCGCTGCAGCCTTCTTCATCTTCAGGAATCCGGGAGGGAAGCAGGAACTCACCTACGAAACCGCAAAGGTATCGAGGGCGGACATTTCCAAGTTCATCACGGCGACAGGGACCATAGAGCCGGTCACTGAAGTGGAAGTAGGAACACAGGTATCCGGAATCATCGACAAGATATTCGTGGACTACAATTCAATCGTGAAGGAAGGCCAGATAATCGCCGAAATGGACAAGGTCACGCTCGAAAGCGAACTGGCATCGGCACAAGCCACCTACGACGGCAACAAGGCCGAATACAAGTATCAGGAAAAGACCTTCAACAGGAACAAGGAACTGTATGCCAAGAAACTGATAAGCGACTCCGAATATGAACAGTCCGAATACAACTACGAAATGGCGAAAAGCGCGTTCCACAGCAGTGAGGCAGCCCTTGCAAAGGCCGAACGCAACCTGTCCTATGCCACCATCTCATCACCTATAGACGGGATAGTGATAGACAGGGCCGTAGAAGAAGGGCAGACAGTGGCCGCCGGCTTCGAGACCCCTACCCTCTTCACGCTTGCGGCAGACCTCACAAGGATGCAGGTTGTGGCAGACGTGGATGAGGCCGACATAGGCGGCGTTATGGAAGGCCAGAGGGCAAGCTTTACGGTAGACGCATACCCGGATGACATTTTCGAAGGCACCGTAAAACAGATCCGTCTCGGGAGTTCAAGTTCTTCCAGTTCCACGACTTCCACCAGCACGTCAGAAAGCGTCGTGACGTACGAGGTAGTGATTACGGCCGACAACCCCGAACTGAAACTGAAGCCGAGACTTACGGCCAACATTTCGATATATACTGTCGACAGGCACGACGTGCTGAGTGTACCTTCCAAGGCTCTTCACTTCACTCCGGAAGTACCTCTCATAACTAAAGATGACATCGTAAAGGATTGCGAATCTCCTGTCAAGGTATGGACAAAATCCGGCAATACATTCACTGCAATACCGATAGAGACCGGGATAAGCGACGGCATCAACACCGAAGTCCTCGGAGGAATCCAGGAGGGCACGGAAATAGTATCCGAAGCCAACCTCGCTTCAAGAAATGCCAAGTCCGGAAACAATGAGCGCAGCCCGTTCATGCCGGGGCCTCATGGCAACAACGACAAAAACAAGAAAAAATGAGCAAGACAGTCATAGAACTGCAGGACATAAAGCGGGAATTCATCGTCGGGGAAGAAACTGTACATGCACTGCGGGGCGTTTCATTCAGTATCTCCGAAGGAGAATTCGTGACCATAATGGGCACCTCCGGTTCAGGCAAGTCAACCCTGCTGAACATTCTCGGATGCCTCGACACGCCTACTTCGGGAGAATATTACCTTGACGGCATTTCCGTCAGGAAGATGACAAAAAATAAGCGTGCCATATTGAGGAACAGGAAGATAGGCTTCGTGTTCCAGAACTACAACCTGCTCGCCAAGACCACAGCGATAGAAAATGTGGAACTTCCCCTCATGTACAACGGGGAAATAAGTGCCGCAGAACGCCGTGAACGGTCAATAAATGCACTGAAGGCCGTCGGACTCGGAGACAGGCTGGAACACAAGTCCAACCAGATGTCCGGAGGCCAGATGCAGAGGGTTGCAATAGCCAGGGCACTGGTCAACAACCCTGCGGTAATCCTTGCCGACGAGGCTACCGGAAACCTCGACACGAGGACATCCTTCGAAATTCTCGTTCTGTTCCAGAAACTTCATGCAGAAGGCAGGACGATAATCTTCGTCACGCACAACCCCGACATAGCCTCATACAGCAGCAGGAACATCAGGCTGCGGGACGGGCACGTCATAGAAGACACGATAAACGGCAACATCCTCTCCGCAGAGAAGACCCTTGCCACAATTCCGGTCAACGACGACTGACAATCATACATTATCCAAACAGAAATGAACGGGACCAATCTTTTCAAGATAGCATTCAAAGCCTTGTCGAACAACAAGATGCGGGCATTCCTCACAATGCTCGGCATCATCATCGGCGTAGCGGCGGTAATCACGATGATAGCCATCGGCCAGGGAGCGAAAAAGAGCATCCAGGACCAGATTTCCGAAATGGGCTCCAACATCATCATGATTCATCCCGGAGGGGAAAGGCGCGGAGGAGTCAGGCTTGACGCATCCGAGATGCAGACCCTGAAAGTGGCGGACTACGAAGCCCTGCGCGACGAATCGATCTTTCTGACGAAAGTCAGCCCCAACGTGTCGGCTTCGGGCCAGCTGATAAGCGGGAACAACAACTACCCTTCCTCCGTCAACGGAGTAGGCATCGACTATCTCGACATACGCCAACTGAAACTCGACGAAGGGGAGATGTTCACGGAAGAAGACATAAGGACATCGTCAAAAGTATGTGTCATAGGCACTACGATACGGGATGAACTATTTCCCGACGGAAGCAACCCTATCGGGAAAATAATAAGGCTCAACCAGGTACCACTCAGGGTGATAGGCGTTCTCGAATCCAAAGGCTACAATTCAATGGGAATGGACCAGGACGATATAGTCATAGCACCGTACACTACGGTAATGAAACGGCTTCTCGCCGTCACATATCTTCAAGGCATATTCGCCTCGGCCATCTCGGAAGACATGACAGAATACGCCACGGCCGAAATTACGGAAATACTCAACCGTCAGCACAAGATAGGGGAAGGAGAAGCATCCGACTTCGAAATAAGGAGCCAGAAGGAATTGAGCGACATGCTCAACACGACCACCAACCTGCTCACCACACTTCTCGCCTGCATAGCAGGAATCTCCCTCCTCGTGGGCGGCATCGGCATCATGAACATCATGTACGTGTCCGTGACGGAACGTACAAAAGAGATAGGGCTGAGAATGTCCGTAGGAGCACGCGGGATAGACATCCTCGCACAATTCCTCATCGAGGCAATCCTGATAAGCATCACCGGCGGAATCCTGGGCATCCTGACAGGTTGTACGGCCTGTGCGGCAGTAAAATATCTTGCAAACTGGCCCGTTTACATCCAGACATGGAGCGCAGTCCTTTCATTTGCCGTCTGCACGATAACAGGAGTTTTCTTCGGCTGGTATCCTGCAAAGAAAGCTTCGGAACTCGATCCTATCGATGCACTAAGGTACGAATAAACAAAAGACAGGGATGACGGGCACAAAATCAAAAAACAGGCTTGCCGAAGTCCTGACCCACCTCACCTGCTGGGGCCTTATCCTCGGTTTTCCATTCCTGTTCGTCATCGATCAGGACGAAAGCATCGTGGACTGGCAGGAATACGGCAAACGTGCCACCGTCATCCTGTGCTACAGCATTGTATTCTACATAAATTATTTCTCACTTGGAGCAGGTAAGGAGGCGTCTCGAACTGCTCTACCCGAGAAAGTACGACTGGAAGTACGGGATTTCCGACGACGGGAAGACCTATTCATCCGAACTCAGGATAATCACAGGATCAAATTGCAGACTGTCATGATACTGAAATGCGCAATAATGGACGACGAACCTCTCGCCCTCGGACTTATGGAGAGTTACGTAGAAAAGACTCCGTTCCTGACACTCGCAGGACGTTATTCGAGTGCTGTCGCAGCAATGGAAAAACTGCAG
>CALVDU010000074.1 GCA_944326375.1 uncultured Bacteroidales bacterium
ACGGGAACACGAGGTCGGTCGGGGTGCATCCTGTCCATGCTGCATGTCTCAACGGAGGATAGACGTATTTCCATGTCCCGGGATTGTTGACAAGTATCATGAATGCCACGGTCAGTCCGCGCAGCACGTCGAGTGAAAGGTATCGCTTCATTGTATCTTCTCTTTATTTTCTTGCCGTAATCTTTGTGGTTACACTTGTTCCTCCGTTCAGGAACAGGCGGGCTTTGACTACCGTGCCAGGTTCGACCTCCACAGGACTGCTCCACAATTTGGAGTCTGAACCCGGAATTGAGCCGTCTGTAGTGTATCTGATTTCCCCGCCGTCGAGCGGTGCGTTTGCATAAATCTTGCCGTTTTCCTCCTTGAGGCCAGGACGTGGCACATGGAATGCAATTCCGCATGATTCAAGATATGGCAGCTGATGATAGAGGAGTCTGCCGTAAAAATCCCTGAAATCCTTTTCAAAAGCATTTTTTTCAGCCTTACCCTTGAGTTTCCCCCATGCAGGGCATGCGTTCCAGCCCCTTTCATATACTCCAGTGATTTTCGAGAACATGTATGAAGTGAGGTGGTCGAAGGAACGGATTGTTTCAGCAAAGCACTGGGTCTGTACGCCACCTATCATCGAACTGTCCTTGAGGACAGGTTTTCCGACATGTGCAGTGGCGAGGTCCATAGGGGAGCCGTCGAGTTTCTCCCTCATGGAAGAATATATGTTGAACGGCTGGAGGGCAAAAGACATTTCCTCATTGACCTTTCCTGCCCAATCATGTCCGCATTCTTCAGGATGATGACTGTGCACCATGTCGGCGTAGGTGTTGTTTACATTCGAGCATATTACCTTGTAGCCCCTGTTGGCGAGCCCGTAAGTGACATGGTCGTCGCCCCATTCAGGAATTGTGTTCCAGCAGAACGAGTACATTATGTGCGGTTGGAGTTCCGGGTCCAGGGCCTTGTCCACATGCATTGCCATTTCCTGCCACCCGTTGATTTTCAGGCCTCTGGCCGAGCAGATGTCCACCATGCGGCTGACATAGTAGCCTTTCAGGTCGGCTGCGCTGTTCATGTTGTTTTCTTTCATGAAGTTTTGGCATACAGGAGAGCCGAGCCATGCGCCGTCTGCGACCTCGTCGCCGCCGATGTGTATACAGTCAAGCTCTTGTCCAGCCTCGTCATACATGGCAATCAGTGCGTCAATTACTGTTTCCATGAACTTGTAGGTGGACTCCATTGCCACGTTCATCACATTGTCGGTATAGCTCTGTGCCGACAGGTATTCGGATGTGTCGTCAGGGTCGCTGAGCAGGAAGCTCTTGTCCCCTGTGGCCCTTGCCCTGTATTCCATGGACTTGATTGCAGCCCTGCCATGTCCCGGTGACTCTATTTCAGGGATTACCTTTATGTGCCGTGAGGCTGCATATTTGAGCATGTCCACGAATTCTGCCTTTGTATAGAATCCGTTTGCCGTGGAATTCTTGTCGGCAGGGTCGAAGCATCCGTCATAGCTCGGCATGAGATACTTGTCGTCGCCGTAAGGCCCGTGGAAAGCTCCTGCGGAAGTGAGTTCTTCAAGTCCGTCGATTTCAAGCCGCCACGCCTCATCGTCGCAGAAATGGAACTGGAGCGTGTTCACCTTGTGTGCAGCAAGGATGTCAATCATCCGTTTCATGTTTTCCGGAGTCGTGAAATTCCTTGCGATGTCAATCATAGCCCCTCTGTAGCCGAGGTCCGGCCAGTCGTTGATTTCAAAGGTGCAGATTTCATCAGGAGTGCCCTGACGGACAATCGTCGAGAGTGTGACAGCCCCGTAGAAAAGTCCTGCGCTGTTTCCGGCGGAAATCATTATTTCCTGTTCTCCTGCTTTGATGCTGTAACTTTCAGGATTGCCGCAGTCATCTTCATTTTCAGCGAATACGACAGCAACAGTCTTTTCTCCGTCCTGCGGCATGGCTTCAAGGACATTTATTCCTGCTTTACGCAATTCTTCCTTGAGGTATTCCGCTTCATGCGTCTTGTCGGAGATTACGATGCCGTTGCCGAGGACTATCCTGCCGTCGCCTTTTTTCAGTTCCTTGACCTGCGGGATTATGTCGAACCTGTCCGGAACGGTCGCTTTGTGGCTCTCGTTCCAAGCGTAAATCTCTTCCCCGTTGTCTGGGATTTCAGGGAATATTGCCCTGAATTTGACCTTTTGTGGCTTGCCGTTGCCGATTGCGATTGCAACACCTTCAGGTGCAAGATGATGACGTTTCACTGCCGATGACCAGTATGATGCACGGAGTATGCCGTCTTCCGGAAGTTCGGATGTCGTCGGAGTGATTCGGAAGTAGTTTGCCATAAGGACTTCCACATTGCACGGTGAGTCCGGGACATTCTCCATGTTTGCCGGCAGCTGGGAGAAATATATTGTCCAGCCGTCTTGCATGTCCTTTTCTGTGAGGCCTTTGATTGTGAATGTGTGGCAGCAGGCATCGTGCGTGCTGTCATATTGTCCGGCTTCCCACATGACCTCAATTTCCGGAGCGTTTCCGCACCCGGAAACCATTGCCGCCGCAAGGGCGACGGCAAGGCTACCTTGCAGTAGTGTATGATGCACCAAGTTCATTTTTCGAAGAATTGATTGAAGTGTTGTAGTCGTCGAGTGAATAGATTGCTCCCGATGTCTCATGGGCTATGTACAGGTCATAGCCTCCGTGTGAGTCGGAACGGGTGGAGCAGAGCACGAGCCAGCCTGAACCGATGACGCAGGCATCGGAATAGTCGGCATCAGTCCTGTTGAATGCGAGCTTTACTGCGGTCCTTCTGTCCCAGTAACCTTTGTACAGCTGGTCGTGGTTGTCTGTCGCAGACACGTGTGCGGAGTAGTAGAAAGACTCTTCATCTATGGTTATCGGATAGTATTCCACAACTCCTGTCCTGTCGTAAAGTTTTGTCATCCTTGAGTTTTCCATGTCCCAGCAGCCGATGTAGGCATCCTGTCCTGCACCTCCGCCGAATACCATTTTGCTGCCGTCCAATGACCAGTAAGGCATGCTGTAAGGGTCTGAGTCCCCGTCGTTTGACGAGAGGATTGTGATTTCTCCGCTTGCGACGTCTATCGTGGCTAATCGGTCGTTGCGCTTGAAGGCTATTTTCGTGCCGTCGTAGGAGAATTTGGGGTCTTCATCGCGGTAATCTCCGTTTCCGGTCAGGTTTACAGGGTCCTGTCCGCTTTCTATGTCATAGATGAAAACATCCCATGTGCCTCCGTTGCCTATGCCCATGAACGTGATGCTCTTTCCGTCAGGGGAGAAATGGCCGTTCATCGGGTGTGTAACGGTTGTCCAGCCGGTGCTGATTTCTGTCCTAGTGTCAGAAGCGAAATCGTAGATGTACATCCGGGAGTCCATGTCGTCGTATGAGGTGTAGTTGTGGTAAACGAGCCTTCCGGAGAGAACCGGTCTTTCAGTGTCGGAAACAATGTCGTCGCCGGGGCTTTCCTGTCCGCCACCACCGTCTTCAGGGTCTGCAATGTTGACGCTGCCTACACAATACCATGCGTTGCTCTCATCCTTGTCGGAGTTTATCTGACTTCCATACACTGACATCGGGAATATTGCCCCGTCGGCTGCATTGGCAATCCACAGGTCTTCTCCACCCGAGCCTCCTGTCCTGTCGGAAGTTACTATTAGCCAGTCTCCGCTGACATGGGTGGGATTGGTGTAATTTGCGTCGGTGCTGTTGAAAGGCAGATTTTCGTCAGCCTGTCCGTTGAGGTAACCCTTGTGTATCTGACGTGTGGAGACAGAAGGGGAATTGCCTGACACGAACCAGAATGCGTTGTTGTCCGCCATTGCCGGAGAACTATCTTCTGCATAACTGTTGTCATAGAGCGTTGACGTTGAGAGACTTTCCAAATCCAGCAGGCCGATTGAAGATGCAGAACTTTCTCCGGAGACATATATAATTTTCTTGCCGTCTGGGGTAAGGGTAGGGCAGGAGTATGTTCCTGAAGGCATGAAGCCCTGCTGGCTTGCAGTCTTCGTGTCCATGTCAATGGCGAAGAATTGTCCGTCATGCATGAATGTTACCTTCTTGCCGTCGGACGAGAATACCGGGGAGGTGTTGCTGCCGCCGAGTGTTCCTGTAAGGCTTTCAGGTACGGCACCTGTGGTCACGTCGTAGAGGAAGATGTCCTGTCTGCCTCCGCCGACGCCGGAGAACACCAGCAGTTTCCCGTCAGGGGAGAGGCAAGGGTCTGATATGGAGGAAATTGTCCATGTCGTGCTCAGTTCGACCGTCCTGCCGGACGAAAAGTCCGTAATGGCGAGCTCTGTCCTGCCGTAGGCTCCGGTTTTCTCCCATACCATCATTCCTGAAAGGGAGGGTGCCTCGGTCGAGATGTCCTTGCCGGTCACTCCACTGTCGCAACCGGCGGACATCATGATAAGGAAAATAAGAAAATTGTATCGTTTCTTCATAATTATTCTGAAATCTTGGTGATTTCTATGTCCATGCCGTCACTTCCCGGCGTGAATACGAATCTGTAGTAGCCCGCAGTTATTGTGTCCATGTAGAGGTTGCATGAACTCTCTCCTGCACTCTGTATGCTGAACAGGCTTGCGGAATCTCCGCTGAGTTGGCTGCTGGAAGTGAGCATGTATTCTGTAGGTTTGCCCCAGTCCGTGCCGGTATATATTTCAAGGCGGACATCCTTGTAGTCATTGTCGTCCGAAAGATACATTGTAGCCTGGAATGAGCCGCTGCCGTCCGACGGTGCAATGCATGCGTAAGGAACATCGAAACTGTAGAAGAAGTCACTCGGTGCGCCGAGGTCATTGTACCATTGCGGGCAGGACATCTTGCCGTTTCCAAGGATGTACAGGCAGTCGGGAGCAGAAAGGTCATAATTATAGACCCAAATGTAGTTATAATCTTCGTAGTAGCGTACATTCCATGTGCCGCTTTCCCTCAGGAAGGTCAGTTTGCCGTCTTCGTAGGAGAAGAAGTCCCTGTTGTAGGCTGCTGCCATGTCGGTGAAGCCGCCGAAGGATACTTCCGCACCTTTTGTGAAGGAGATTGAGGCATAACTGAAGCCGTCTCCTTGAGTGAGTGAAACCCCGTTGAGGGTCTGCCCTGACGGTGTCGGCCCCACATATTCGGTAAGCCTTTCAAAGGTTGCGGTATAGGTTGATGTGTTGAATACAACCCTGTAGTACCCGTCCTCAAATCCTTCACTTGCGCTCGTTATGCCGCCTGTAGGACCTTCTTCGTTTTCTGACAATACTA
>CALVDU010000075.1 GCA_944326375.1 uncultured Bacteroidales bacterium
ATTTATGGATATTGATTGCGGCATTGGTGATGGCATCCTGTGCCGGTGGACGGGATTATGATGTGGTGATAGTCGGAGGCGGCACTTCAGGTACGGCAGCGGCCATACAGGCTGCACGCAGCGGGGCAAAGGTTCTCCTTGTCGAAGAGCACGAATGGCTCGGCGGAATGCTGACCTCGGCCGGAGTCAGTGCGACCGACGGATGTTATAAATTGAGAGGAGGAATCTGGGATGAATTCAGGGACAGCCTTGAAGCCCGGTATGGCGGTGCGGATTCCCTCAAGACCGGTTGGGTAAGCAACGTGATGTTCGAGCCGTCTGTCGGCGCATGCATTTTCCGCAACATGGCGGAGAAGGAGAAAAACCTTGAAGTGAGGTACAACACAACCGCCGGAGGCTTTGTACATGGCGAAGAGGGCTGGACAGCCACCCTTGAGACTTCCGACGGCACCGTTTCCGAGGTCAAGGGAAAAATTCTCGTGGACGGTACGGAATTGGGCGATGTGGCTGCCGCTACGGGGATTCCATACAGCATAGGCATGGAGTCATACCGTCTCACGGGTGAAGATATTGCTCCTGAATTTTCCAACGACATCATCCAGGATCTCACATACGTGATGATACTCCAGGATTATGGTCATCCTGTACCGATTGCTGAGCCGGACAACTATTCGGCTTCCGAGTTCGCATGCTGCTGCAAGAACGCAAATTGCGTGACCCCTAAGGAAAAGGACAGGGTATGGAGTGCTGAGGAAATGATTACATACGGCAAGCTCCCGAACGGCAAATACATGATAAACTGGCCTATCGAGGGCAATGACTTCTATTGCAATGCGGTGGAAATGACTCCGGCTCAGCGTGACAGCGCATTCCGCGAAGCCAAGGAGCGCAGCCTGCGTTTTCTGTATTTCATTCAGAATGAACTTGGTATGAAGAATCTCGGAATTGCCGAAGAATATCCTACTGAAGACGGGTTCCCGTTCATCCCTTATCACAGAGAATCGAGGAGGATTGACGGGCAGGTGCGCTTCAACCTGAATGACATTACAGACCCTTACGGACAGACGAAGAAGTTATACAGGACCGCGATTGCGGTTGGCGACTATCCTGTGGACCAGCACCATACCCGTTACAGCGGCTGGGAGAGTCTTCCTAACCTGTATTTCCATGCGGTACCTTCATACGGCCTGCCTCTTGGCGTGATGATGCCGAAGAAATACGACGACATGCTCGTAATCGAGAAATCCATATCAGTGACCAATGTCGTGAACGGAAGCACCCGTCTCCAGCCTGTCGTGCTGCAGTTGGGCCAGGCAGCGGGAGTCGTTGCCGCACAGGCAGTCAAGGAAGGGTGCGGAGTTTCTGACGTGTCCGTGAGGAAGGTGCAGCAGGAACTTCTTGATTGCGGCGCATATCTGCTTCCTCTTCTCGATCTTCCTTCCGATGACCCTAATTTCAAGGCAATGCAGCGTGTGGCTCTTACCGGCATCCTGAAATGCGAGGGCAAGACCGAGGGCTGGGAGAACCAGACATGGTTTCATGCCGGAGAGCAGGTGTCCGTAAAGGAACTCCTTGCAGGGTTTGAGGAATTTTATCGCGGCCAGAAGCATGAGGACGGCACCCCTGTGCGCTGTTCCGACGACATTGCTCCGGCAGGGGATATGGCTGATGCCGGTTTCGTGTCCACTCTGATTGCAAAGGCTGAGGGCAAGGACATCAAGGAAATTGCCGCCGCAGTGGAGGCGGCTCTGAAGGCTGCTTTCGGAAAGGATTACAACGGCTCATCCGTGCTCACGAGGCTTGAGTGCGCAGTTGCAATCGACGCAGTGGCTGACCCGTTCGGAAAATATGACGTTGACATTTACGGCAACCTTAAGGCAACTCCAGAAAAACTGATGTGGGTTGACCTGTCCGCGAACTGGGAACGTTTCAACAGCCTTGATTCAGTTAAGTTCTACTGCGAGAAAATCGCCCGTGCAGGCATGACTTCTATCGTCCTCGATGTGAAGGGTACGGGCAGCGATGTGCCTTACGACAGCAAATTCACCCCTGAACTCAAGGAGTGGAAGGGTATAAAAGCTCCTGAATATGAGTATATTCCGGAATTTTCAAAGGCAGCAAGGGAAAACGGCCTGAAAATCTATTGCTCAATCAATACTTTTGCAGAAGGACACGGCGTGTTCAAGCAGGGGCTGATTTACAACGGTCATCCTGAGTGGCAGGCTGTCAACTATGTTCCGGGCGAGGGCCTGAAGAAGCAGACTGAAATCAAGGGCAAGACTGTCCTTTTCACCAATCCTGCGCTTCCTGAGGTTCGAGAGCATGTCTGCAGCATAATTTCCGAGCTTGTCTCCAACTTCGACATCGACGGAATCATCCTCGACAGGGGCCGTTACGACAATATCCAGTCCGACTTCTCCGACTTTTCAAGGGCGCAGTTCGAGAAATATATCGGGAAAAAAGTCGAAAAGTTCCCTGAGGATATCTATGAATGGGTGAAGAACCCTGAATCGGGAAATTATGAAATCAAGAGGGGAGGCCTTTTCAAGCGGTGGATAGAATGGCGTGCTTCAGTCATCTATACTTTCTTTGAGGAAGCCCGTTCAGCTGTCAAGAATGCAAATCCGGATGCCTTGTTCGGCGCATATACAGGCGCATGGTATCCGTCCTATTACGAGGTGGGCGTGAATTGGGCGAGCAAAGATTACGATCCGTCAAAGGACTTCGATTGGGCTACGGAGAAATACCATGAATACGGCTACGCCGAACTTCTTGACCTCTATACGAACGGCAATTATTATCCTCTCGTGACCCTCAAGGAATTCCGCAAAAGCAACGGCACATACAAGAACGAGACCGACAGCGGCATAAGCAGCGGGGAACATCTTTGCGTGGAGGGCGCATGCCTGTATTCCCGCCATCTGCTCGGTCCGGACAATCCTTTCCTCGGCGGAATGTATGTGGAGGATTACAGAAACAATCCGGATCAGTTCAAGAAGGCGGTACGCATGAATCTTGACAAGTCAGACGGCCTTATGGTCTTTGACCTCGTTCACATCGTCAATTTCGGCTGGTGGGACGAACTTGCTTCCGCCATTGCAGAATACTGAGACCTGAACATTTCATCAATCTCAATTTATAAAGTCGGCAGAACTCATTGTTTATTGCCGACTTTATATTATATTTGCATTACAATAAATAATGGGACAGTGAGTTTGAAGCAGCACATATTGGACTATGCACGTAGTCATGAACAGATTGGAGTTTCCCAACTGGTATCAGATTTGGGAATAAATTTTAATACGGCCCGGCAATATCTTAGTTCATTGACCAAGGACAACATGATTGCCCGTATAGGAAATGGGGAATATAAACTTGCGGATAAGCAGGTGTTCAGGTTCATTCCGTCAGAAACATTGGCTGCATTGTATCGCGAGTTGAAAGACAAATTCCCGTTTGCGGATTTTTGCATTTATGACGGCAGCATATTCAATACACTCCAACATCATGTTTCTATAAATCATGCTATTTATGTTGAAACAAACAGGGATGCTGTAGATTCGGTCTTCTCTCGGTTGAAAGAAACTCATGCCAAAGTCTATAAGCAGCCGGATGCCAAGTTCGTATATGATTATGTAAACCTGCAGGAGCAATGTATCATTGTAAAGACATTTGTTACAGAGTCGCCGATAAACAGAGTTGATGACATGATTGTTCCGGCACTTGAAAAACTGCTCGTCGATATACAGAGAGATAAGGACTTTGATTATATGCAAGGGCTCGAACTTACGTATATATTCGAGGCAGCATACAATCTTTATTCCGTCAACACTCCAAAAATGCTCCGTTACGCCAGACGCAGAAATACATACAACAGCACATTTTCACTCATAGAACAAGCAGGGGAATATGATAAGTAAAGAATGCTTCACATCGGAATGGATTGAAGCTAAGTGCAGGGAGACGAATTATCCCGATAAAACTATAATTGAGAAGGTTATTCGGAGAATAGATAGCTTCGCTGGAACTTGCCCCGACACTTCCTTCTCGCCTGAACAAACTGAAACGGACTTCTCCAGAAGCCTATTTCTATTGGGCTAAAACCAGTCAATTGCTATAAGTCTGAGGAGATGCTCATTTCCGTGAAGTCGATCGTTGCGGAGAAGGTGCGGCCGAAACGGTCGGTGACCCTGACCTCGCCCTGCTTTGCGTTTCCTGTAGGCATCGCCCTGAAAAGATGCTCGCACGGTGTCGGCCACACATACTGGTGCTTCAGCTTGCTCCTGTCCCTGTAGCATTCAGCCGCCTCATGGTCAATGCTCTTGAACTGCTCCATGTCGCAGACCTTCTTCCCGTCCTCGTAATATTCCACCTTCCACTCAGGATCCCAGTCCCACACATTGGCCGTCACATGGCCGCCGTATTCCGTAAATTCCTTCCCGTAATACACTTTCATCTGCATGTCCTTTCCGTAACCCACGCTCTTGTAGGACCATTTGATGTCGTCACCGGCGATTTCAAAGACCTTGTACCCCGCAGGAGTCCCGTCAGTGCATATCGGACCGCACCACCATGCGCCGCTCAAAGCAGCCACATTGTGTTCGAAAAGCCTTTTCCCGATGATCTGGTTGCATGAAGTGTGGATATGTCCGGACACTATCTGCGCATTGAACGGCTTCAGGATGTCGTAGAGAGCCTGCTTATTTGCAAGACATGGCTCTATATCATTGTAATCGAACCTCTTGCGATCTTCTGAAGAAAGTGTCGTAGGTATGTGCATTGCCACGACCACGGTGCTGCCGGCAGGCACATGGGAAAGATCCTCTTCAAGCCATGACAACTGTCTTTCAGGCAGATAGCCTATATAGAAATAGTCCCTTCCGATGAAGAAATTGTCGTTGAGCATCACATAATGAACATTTCCGACATTGAAGGAATAGTATGCCGGGCCATAGACATTCTCATACAAGTCGGTTGAACATTCGAACGACCTCGTGTATGTCCTCATGTCATGGTTGCCGAGAGTGCAGCGGAAGGTAATTCCGCTTTTTGCGAGAGTGGCGTTTATCCCGTCATAGAGGGAATGGTTGAACGATACGATGTCCCCGCAGCAGATTCCCACGGTCTCGACATCCCCTGCGGATTCGACGGTCTCCCTGATGTCCAGGGCAGCCCTTTCGAGAAGGCTGAATTCAGTGCTGTCATAGACCTGTTGGTCTGAAATCACCACGAGGTTGTGTCTCGTGTCGTCATTCTTCTTTTTGGTCAGAGTGAAGTCATATCCGCTGCCGCTTTCCTCAACGGGGATGAAGAATTTTACGACATTGTCCTCGACAGGAGAAGAATATCCCGAAGGGGTGCTGATGAACACGAAACGGGAATCCTTGTCGGCTGTCATTGTGTATTTTCCGTTCTTTCCCGTGACCGTCGTCGTCCTGCCGTCAGAAACGACCACGCCTTCTATGCCTTTCCCGTCGCAGGTCACCCTTCCGGAAATGTTCTTGTCCGCAGGAGCGGCACATTTTTCTGCAGCAGTCACCTTGAAAGGCTGCCTTACGGCATCAGCGGCTGCCTCCTGGCACGCTTCCCTGTAGATCACATTCATCCCCTCCGGGGCATATTCATTGTCCGACACATTGCCGAAAAGGGTCTCGTACCATGCGCATGCAGCAGTATACCTGCCCCACACGACATTCAGATGATACCCGTCTCTGCACATCCTGTCTCCGATGAGGGATGTCCTTGCATTCTGCACAGCCGTTCCGGACGGCACAATTGTCTGTATTCCGACCAGTTTCGCAGCTTTCTTGTTCGCCTTCACGATTGCGGAATACATCGTCATCTGGTCGTTCCCGTAATTGGCAAAGCCCTTGTGCTTTGAGTCAGCGGCGTATGCCCATGTCTGGTGCATGAGAAACTTCGCATCATCAGGCACTCTCTCTGCCACATATCCGTACAATTCAGGGAGCCATGCCTTGTATGTCTCATACTGACCCGAATACGGGCTTGACTGCTGGAAGCTCACATAGTCCCATTCCTCGTCAGCGAGGATTTCGGAAAGGGAAACCTTGTCTGTGACTTTCTTTCCGTTCCCGTCGATTTTTCTGTATGAATAAGCCTTTTTGTCGTCACGTGAATTGAGCACATGCCTTTCCAATGAACAGCCTGCAATATAGGCATTTCCGATTATGAGGGGAATCCCGTCCTCCGCAGCGAGTTCATACAGGTTCTGTTCCACGGCATCCTGAGAAAAACTGTTCCCGATTGCAAGGATGCGCACCGTATCCCCGGCAGCATGTTCGGCACCGGCAAAGCCGCTATCAGTATCCGCAGCAGTCCCGGCATAAGCCGTATAACCGCCAAAAATGCCCGTAAGGCACACAAAAGCCGCCGCAGCGGCAAATGAAAACCGACCAAGTCCAATCATGTTTATCCTGATATAATTTAACTTCTCCAGAAAATCTTTTTCCGGGTAAAAAATATTGTTGCCGCAATCATTATGCCGGTGACGAACAGACCTCGCACAATTCCCATGAAAGGCGAGCCAACTGCCCATTTGTCAATCAGTGTCAGCGCTCCGACACCATAAAGTACAGGGTTTGTCACGAAATTCGTGAAAGTGTAGGCTATCATCGGATTCTGCCCGCATTCGGAAAGGAGCCTGCCCCTGACACCGAAACGCATTTCGGTAAATATAAGAAATCCTGTCGTAATGGCAGCCATCCCTCCCGTTGTCAGAAGATATGACAGGTTGCAATGGTCCTTGGTGATGCCCCCGTCTATCGGGTCGAACACGATGCCCGCAATCATAAGCAGATACCCCATTGAAATTATGTCTGACCACAGAGCCTTGTTCCTGAAGGTCAATGATATGAACGCTATTCCGGAAATTGCGGACACAACAAGGTCGGCTGTCACGTGTCTCGTGAACAGTCCCCACAATTGGAACACCACCGTAGCAATGGCGAGTGAGGCAAGCCATACGTCCTTTCCGCTTTTCGGCTCATCGGCTGTCTCGTCCTTCCGTTTCAGAATCATGTCCCCGACCATAGAGCCTGCGATTGCAATCATCAGGTACTGAAGGAATTTCCAACTGAAAATCCATCCCAGTCCGAGGCTGTCCGGAGAAGGCAGGAAACTGAAGAACTCAGGCGCATACGACGTGATGCCCTTGACTGCGCCTATCATCAGGAATACTATCCACCTCCACATCAGCGACTTGCGTGTCGCAATCCATATCAGGCCCCCGAAAAACGCCACGTATGCCAATACCATTATTATGATGTCGCTGTGGCTTTTCGAGACCGGAACCCCGAGCGCATGTTGCATCATGAAGCCAAGCCCTACAATCAGGACCACTCCGCAGATGTTCGCAATATGGTTCATCTTTTCATTCTTGAACTTGAACCGTGCCAGCGAAAGGAACATCCCGCACCATGAGAGCAGCAGAAAGAGATACACGAGAAACTTGTTTGCCTCCGAAGACCTTGCATGATAGCCGTTTCCGAGCACGACAGCAAATGCCGCAAGGATTGCCCAGCGTTTCGCTAGTCCAAGGATGACCTTGCCCACAGGCTGTCCTGACGAGAGCCTCTTGTGGAGGGCAAAGGGGAATGCCGCACCCATTGAAAAAAGAAAGAACGGGAATACGAGGTCCACCCAGGTTATTCCGGCGACATCCGGTCTGAATACATAGTCGGGAGGCGGTACCTGCGCATGGAACATCCAGGCGGGAAGTTCCGAATCCCATCCTATGTTGGCACAGAGTATCATGCCGAAAATAGCCAGCCCCCTCAGGATGTCGATTGACACGACCCTGCCGCTGTTCCCTTTCCCGGCTGCAGTAGCATTGCTGTTCATCATCATTATGATTTTATGTGATTATGTTTTCACAAAATTAAATATTTTATTTAATAAATGAATGTTCATAATTAAATTTTATGGAAATAAACTTCCTTGTTTTATAAAAATATTATATATTTGCAAAGAGTACTATCAGAAATTGGCGATTGATGAAAAATAAAAGGGGCAAATCATTCGGACACCATGCGGCGGCAGCCGCAATTTCTCTTATGTTTGCTGCCATGCCGTTTGTGGCACAGGCTCAGGAATGGCATGACGCAGCATCTTTCCCTCTCTACGGAAAGGCTGCCGATTCGACCTTGACGCGTTATGAAAGGCTGCCTGCGTCCTGTCAGGGCATATCCCGTGAACCTCTCTGGTATCTCGGCCGCAATTCCGCCGGGCTTGCGGTACGCTTCCGTTCCGATTCCCCTTATATACGCGCAAAATGGACATCCATGTTCGGGAACACGATGAACCACATGACCGAAACCGGGGTGCGCGGACTCGACCTCTACATCCTGCAGGACGGGGAATGGCGTTTTGCGGGCAGCGGACGTCCGACTGAAATGACGACTGACGCTCTCCTCGTGGGCGGAATGTCCCGGGAAGAGCGCGAATATATGCTTTATCTTTCTTTGTATGACGGAGTGACGTCGCTTGCGATAGGCATTGACGAATCGTCCTCCATAGAGTCTCCGGCTGTGGACAATCCTTCAAGGGAGCGCCCTGTCGTGATGTACGGCACGAGCATACTGCAGGGCGGATGTGCCAGCAGACCCGGAATGGCGCACACCAATATCCTCGGCAGGATGCTCGGAAGGGAAGTCATCAATCTCGGTTTCAGCGGCAACGCTTTCCTGGACCTTGAAATTGCCCGCCTCATGGCATCGGTTGAGGCTCCGGGTGCATTTGTGCTCGACTATGTGCCGAACGCTTCGGCTGAACTGATAGGGGAGAAGGGCGAGGAATTTTTCCGCATCCTGAGGGATGCTCATCCGGATGTTCCCGTGATTTTTGTCGAAGACCCGGAATTTCCGCATTCTGCATTCGATATGGGCATCCGCAATGAGGTGACAAAGAAGAATGCTGCGCAGAAGGCGCTTTTCGGCAAACTCAAGGCTGACGGAGAAAAGAATATATATTATGTGTCCTCAAAGGGCATGATAGGGGATGACGGGGAAGCAACTGTGGACGGAATCCATTTTACGGACCTCGGCATGAGAAGATATGCTGAATATCTTTATCCCGTACTGGAGTCTGCCCTTGAGCAGGATGAGGAGGAATATGACGTGATAATTGCCGGAGGCAGCACATCGGGAACTTCTGCTGCAATCCAGGCTGCCCGCAGCGGGGCAAAAGTCCTTCTTGTTGAGGAATATGGCTGGCTCGGCGGAATGCTGACTTCTGCCGGAGTGAGTGCGACCGACGGCAGCTATAAAATCAGGGGCGGAATATGGGATGAGTTCAGGGACAGCCTTGAAGCCCATTATAGCGGTACTGATGCCCTCAAGACGGGCTGGGTAAGCCATGTGATGTTCGAGCCGTCTGTCGGGCAGCGTATATTCAGCAACATGGCAGCAAAGGAGAAGAACCTTGAAATCAGGTTCGGCACAACCGTGTCTGCCCTGAACCACGGCGAAAACGGCTGGACCGTGACCCTTGACGGAGGCGATTCAGTCACGGAAGCCAAAGGCAAAATCCTTGTGGATGCCACCGAATTGGGCGACATAGCAAAAATGGCAGGAATCCCGTACAGCGTCGGCATGGACTCACGCACTGAAACAGGGGAGTCTTGTGCTCCCGAAAAGGCGAACGGAATCGTGCAGGACATGACATACGTGATGATTCTCAAGGAATACGGCCACCCTGTGCCGATTCCTGAACCGGACAATTACGAGCCGTCCGAGTTCGAGTGCTGCTGCAGAAGCACGCTCTGTCCTGACTGTCCGTTCGACTGGTCTCCTGAATATATGATGGAATACGGGAAACTTCCGAACAGGAAATACATGATAAACTGGCCGCTCCACGGCAACGATTTTTATTGCAATATTGTGGAGATGTCCAGAGAACAGCGTGACTCCGTCCTCAACGAGGCGAAGCAGAAGAGCCTGCGTTTTCTGTATTTTCTTCAGAATGAACTTGGTTTCAAGCATCTCGGTCTTGCCGACGATGAATATCCGACATACGACGCATTCCCGTTCTACCCTTATCACAGGGAGTCGAGGAGAATCGACGGGATGGTGAAATTTACTCTCAATGACATTCTGGAGCCGTTTGCTGACGGCAAGACGCTCTACCGTACTGCAGTGGCGGCCGGAGATTATCCCGTGGACCAGCACCACAATTCCTATTCGGGCGCAGAGCCTTTCCCTCCGCTCCATTTCCCGAAAATCCCGTCTTACGGGCTTCCTCTCGGCGTGATGATTCCTGAGGGTACTGACGACATGCTTGTAATCGAGAAATCCATATCGGTGACAAATATCGTGAACGGCACGACACGCCTGCAGCCGGTGGTGCTGCAGGTCGGACAGGCGGCGGGCGTGCTCGCCGCTGCAGCCGCACGCAGCGGCTGCACTCCTGCGGACGTGTCCGTGCGGACCGTCCAGCTGGAGCTGCTGTCCGACGGCGCCTACCTGATACCGCTTCTTGATGTCACCCCTGACTCGCCGGTATTCGAAAGCCTGCAGAAAGTGGCTCTGACAGGAATCCTGAAATGGAGGGGCCAATGCGGTGACTGGGAAAACGGCTCATGGTTCGATGCGGACATGCCGATGCAGAAAAGTGAACTTCATGAGGGGCTTTCCGGATTCTATGCAGGACATGCTTTGTCGGATGAGAACCCGGCAAAAGGCACGGCCGACGTGAAATATGTGGCGGAACTCTGCTCGGAAATCACCGGCAAGGCTCCGGAAACTATTGAAAATGAAATCATCGCCCTGCTTTCGGAGGTCTATTCCAAGGAATACACGAAAAAGACAAGGCTTACAAAAGGCGAGTGCGCCGTAACAATAGACAAGGTACTCAATCCTTTCGGCTCATTCGACGTGGACATGAACGGAAAACTAAAACACGGACAGATATGACAACAGACCAAAGAAATTTTTTGACATCGTGTGCACAGCAGTACAGGACTGACCTGTTTGAAAACATACTGCCTTTCTGGATGAAATACGGGTGGGACAGGACACACGGGGGCGTATATACTTGCGTGGACAGGGACGGTACCCTTATGGACACCACCAAATCAGTTTGGTTTCAGGGACGTTTCGGCTATGTAATGGCACATGCAGCCCAACTTCCGGGAGCAAATCCGGAATGGCTTGAGGCATCGAAAAGCGCAATAGACTTCATAGAGAAGCATTGCATCGACTCTGACGGTCACATGTTCTTTACTGTGACAGAAGACGGGAAGCCTGTACAGAAGCGCAGATATGTCTTTTCTGAATGCTTTGCCGCAATGGCAATGGCTGAATATTCCGCAGCGACAGGCAACAGGGAATATGCCGACAAGGCTGTGGCAATGTTCAAGAACATCCTCAGGATGCTCTCGACTCCGGGTTTCCTCCAGCCGAAGACCTATATTCCGGGCAGGGGACATTCGATCA
>CALVDU010000076.1 GCA_944326375.1 uncultured Bacteroidales bacterium
GGAAGAAGGCCATCCAGTACCATCCCGACAAGAATCCGGGAGACAAGGCTGCCGAAGAAAAGTTCAAGGAAGCGGCGGAAGCGTATGACGTGCTGAGCAACAAGGAAAAAAGGGCCCGTTACGACCAGTTCGGACATGCAGGTCTCGAAGGCCAGGCAGGACCGGACTTCAGCGGAGGCTTCGGAAATCTCAACGATATCCTCAAGGACCTGTTCGGAGGAAGTTTCGGCGGGTTCAGCGGATTCGGAGGATTCGGAGGGTTCGGCGGAGGCAATGCCCAGAGCCAGGGCCAAAGAGTATATAAGGGACGCGACATACGCGTACGCGTTAAACTGACTCTGGAAGAAATAGCCCGCGGGGCTGAAAAGGAAATCCAGCTGGAAAGGAACGTGCCGTGTCCGGACTGCGGAGGGAAGGGAGCGAAAAATTCGTCAGACATCAAGACCTGTCCTTCCTGCAACGGCACAGGGCAGATCCGGAGAGTAGTCAACAGTTTCTTCGGACAGACTGTAAGCTATTCCACCTGCCAGCAGTGCGGAGGCGAAGGAAAGATAGTATCAAATCCATGCCGCACATGTTCCGGCACGGGGCTCGTCAGGAAAAAAGAGACGGTAAGAGTCAAAATTCCAGCCGGAGTGGAAGACGGGATGCAGCTCACTATGCAGGGGCAGGGCCACAGCGCAAAGAACAACGGAGTCAACGGGGATCTGCTCATAGTGATAAACGAAGTTGAACATCCGGATTTCAAGAGAGACGGAAACAACCTCATGTACACCAAGTTCATATCCGTACCGGAAGCCATCCTGGGAGGCTCGGTGGAAATACCTTGCCTCGACGGTTCCTACAAAGTCAAGGTAGAACCGGGCACACAATCCGGAACCATACTCAGGCTGAAAGGCAAAGGCCTTCCGTCACTCAACAGTTACGGCACCGGTGACATGTATGTCAAGTTTGTCGTATGGATACCGAAAAGGCTTTCAAGAAATGAAAAGGAACTCATTGAGAACCTGAAGGACAGTGAAGGGTTCAGACCGAATCCGAGCAAGGAAGACAAGAACTTTTTCGACAAATTGAGGGACATGTTCTAGAATAATCGGAAAATTAATGCCGATATCGAGAAAAAAATTTGCCGGAAAGAAAATTATTTGTACTTTTGCAGTCCCAAAAACAAAGCAACCTCTTACGACAAGACTTCATGACAATACGTAACGTTGCCATAAACATTGAAAAAAGATGGATTTGATAAATTTAGTCAATGAGGCTTTCGCCAACGAAAAAGCCCGTGAATTTCCGAAATTCAAGGCCGGTGACACAATTACCGTGACTTACAAGATAAAGGAAGGCGACAAAGAAAGGCTTCAGAAATTCAGAGGAGTTGTCCTGCAGCTCAGGGGTGCGACTCCGGCAACAAAGACATTTACCGTACGGAAGATTTCCAACGGGATCGGTGTTGAAAGAATTTTCCCGTTCATGTCCCCGTTCATCGATTCAATCGAAGTGAACAAGGTCGGCAAAGTCCGCAGGGCAAGAATATTCTACATCAGGAACCTTTCCGGCAAGAAAGCAAGAATCAAGGAAAAGAGACTTGCAATCGTCAAGGAAGAACTTGCATGACATAATACAGGCTATCAGCCTGATTCGGCCCCATAGCTCAACTGAATAGAGCATTTGACTACGGATCAAAAGGTTACAGGTTTGAATCCTGTTGGGGTCACAAAAAGAACAGCATTTCGTCGGAAATGCTGTTTTTTTGTATTGTGCCGCAGAAGACCGCTGCGGCTGCGTATGATGACGCAATCAAATCGTAATCGTTGGCTACGCCCGATCTGGACGGCGGACAAAGTTCAGAAAACGGTCAAGGCCGTCCTTGAGAGTCTTGCGAGGACAGGCTATGTTCCATCGCATGAATCCTTCGCCCTCCGCTCCGTACATCGTCCCGTCATTGAGCCAAAGCCCGGCATCCCGTTTAAGGGTCTTCCCCAATTCCGAAGAAGGCATGCCCAGGGAACGGCAGTCCATCCATACGAGATACGTGCCTTCAAGTTCGGACAAAGGGAATTCTGGCAAGTATTCCTTGCAAAATTCCTTCATGAACAGATAATTTTCACGAAGATATGCAATAAGAGAATCAAGCCACTCCTCCCCTTCTCCGTAGGCCGCCTCCGTAGCGAGAACACCGAAAGGATTGACGTCACAGACTTCATTGATGTTGACCGCACGGTCTATCCTCCTGCGCATGGACTCGTCAGGAGCCACGATATCCGCTATCTGAAGCCCTGCAATGTTGAAAGCCTTGCTCGGAGAAATGAATGTCACCGAATTGTTCCTGAAGTCATCAGACAAGGAAGCAAAAGGGATATGGACATGTCCAGGATATACAAGTTCACAATGGATTTCGTCGGAAAGGACTATGACACCGTTCTTGAGGCATATTTCTCCTGCGCGGCGCAATTCTTCTTCAGTCCACACCCTCCCGACAGGATTATGCGGACTGCAGAGCAAAAAGAGCTTCACGGCAGGGTCGGCCGTCTTGCGTTCAAGATCCTCAAAGTCCATCCGCCATGAGTTTCCGTCAGGCATCAAAGGACTTGTTTCCACGATACATCCGTTGTTCCTTATCGAAGAAAAGAAACAGTTGTAGACAGGAGTCTGCACGAGCACCTTGTCTCCGGGCGAGGCCAATGCCTTTATTGTCGCTGACAATGCAGGAATCACTCCCGGGGTGTATATTATCCAGTCCCTGGATATTGTCCATCCGTGCCGACGCCCGAACCAGCCTATGACCGACTCATAATAACTGTCAGGGACTCTCGTATAGCCGAACACCCCGTGTTCCACCCTTTTTTTCAGGGCCTCCGTTATTGCAGGCGCTGTCCTGAAATCCATGTCCGCCACCCACATGGGCAGAACGTCCGGATTGTCCGAACTGTCCCACTTGTATGAAGATGTATTCCTGCGAGAAACAATTCCGTCAAAATCGTACTTTTTCATGTTCACATCGTTTTTTCTGAAATTCATTTTCTTCCCGGCTTCTTGGGGAACCACCCTTTCTGCACCCGCTTTTCCTGCTGGAAAAGTTCGAGAATGGACCAAAATGACGAAAAGGCAACCACTCCGGCCATTATGGACCATATCCCGTCCGCAAAAAGCGACAGCACAAGAAATACAATCCCTGCAATGAAAAAAGCCCACCAGCAACCTTTCCCGAAATGATATTCGGCCTTGATTACTATCGGATGAAAAATGCCTATCGTCAGAAAGGTCGCCAATCCTATTATTATTCCCTCGAAATTGATGTCCGCCATATTAATCCGGTTTTCCTTTTTGCATGCGGACAAAGATAGAAATTTTGGTCAAAAAGTCATGCACCCGTTCTTGCGATTCTGATGCAGATCACTTATATTTGTAGGCTGTACTGAAGCTAAAAACCGGTAAACCTATGTCCATTGAAATCAGAAAGGCGAAATCGCGAAAGGAGATGAAGGCTTTTATGGAGTTCCCGAACATCTTGTACAGGAACGACAAAAGGTACGTGCCTACTCTCCTGGCAGACGACACATTGACTTTTGACAGACGACGCAACGGTGCATTCGACTTCTGTGAAGCCGAATTTTTCCTTGCATACAAAGACGGGAAGCCCGCCGGCAGAGTGGCGGCAATCATCAACCGCAGGGCCAATGAAAAGTGGAATACAAAGAATGTCCGCTTCGGATGGATAGACTTTATCGAAGACAAGGACGTGCTTGTAGCCATGATGGACGCCGTATGCGCTTGGGGGAAGGAACGGGGCATGACAGCAGTTACAGGCCCGCTCGGATTTACCGACTTTGACCCGGAAGGCATGCTTGTGGAAGGGTTCGACAAGCTGGGCACCATGATTACCATCTACAACCACGAATACTATCCGAGATTTCTTGAAGAACTCGGTTTCCGCAAGGATGCAGACTGGGTGGAATATCTCATCAGGCTTCCGGACGGGCTCGACGAGAGATTCGCCAAGATGGCGAGAATCGTGCTCGAAAAGAGCCGCCTCAGAATACGCAAAGTCACAAGAAGAATAATAGCAAAGGAAAAATACGGTCAAAAGCTGTTCAGGCTGATAAACGAGGCATACTCGAACCTCTATGGATATTCACTTCTGACTGACAGGCAGATAGACCAGTACGTGGACCAGTATCTCTCTTTCATTAACCTTAAGATGGTGTCTTTCGTGGAAGACGGGAACGGCGAACTCGTGGCAGCGGGCATCACGATACCGTCACTGTCAAAAGCCCTGCAAAAATGCAGGGGCAGACTCTTCCCGTTCGGTTGGATACACCTCCTGAATGCTCTTTACGTCAACAGGCCGGACACTCTTGACCTGCTTCTCGTGGCCGTCAAGCCGGAATATCAGAGCAAAGGGCTGAATTCCGTCCTTTTCTACGACATGATTCCGGAACTGATCAAAATGGGATTCAAGTTTGCCGAAAGCAATCCTGAACTCGAGACCAACTACAAGGTCCAGTCCCTATGGAACACTTTCGACACCACAATCCACAAACGGAGAAGAGTCTACATCAAAGAAATCTGAACACGGCGTGATGCCGCAAACCAAACATCACGGGGCCACATTCCTGTGCATGGCATACAGACCGTCGATTATTCCGTCGGCAAGACCTATCACCGGGACATAGATGTACTCGGCACCGGTAATTTCCGAAATCGTAAGGAAGATTTTTCCGGCCGGGACTATCACGTCCGCCCGGTCGGGCTTCAGGGAATATTTCTCCATCCTTTCCTCTACGGTCATCTGCCTCAGGTCGTCGTACAGTTCCTTCAAGGCCGTTACAGGCATCCTCGAATAACGGTTGTCCTTGCTCTTGACTATCTTGAAGAGTTTATTGATGTTGCCGCCGGAACCTATGATGCTGATTCCGGGATATGAAACGGCAAGATCCTTCATGTCATTCCTGAGACGCTGCCATTCGCTGTCAGCCACAACATCGCTCAAGATCCTGACTGTACCTATGTTGTATGACCTTGAACACACCAGTTCCCCGTCTGCGAGCAGGTTTATTTCCGTGCTGCCTCCGCCCACATCCACATACATGAAATTCCCCTTTCGGGCCTTCATGTACTCCACATGGTTGTTGTATATCATGCGGGCTTCCTCCTGCCCGTCGATTATCTCTATCTTCACTCCGGCCTTTTCTTCTACGGCCTTCAATATTTCCCGCCCGTTTTCTGCATCACGCATTGCTGATGTGGCACAGGCCCGGTAATCATCCACGCCATATATTTTCATCAGCTGACGGTATGCCTTCATGAGACGGATCATGTTCTTTTCCTTCTTTGGAGTTATCCGTCCCTGAGAAAAGACGTCAAAGCCCAGCCTCAGCGGAACCCTGACGAGCAGGACCTTGCTGAAACGCGGATGATCTTCACTCTCAAGCTGCTTTATCAGCAGCCTGACTGCGTTGGAACCTATGTCTATCGCCGCATAGGTCACGGCAGATTCCTTTACTTTGTCCAATGTGTCATTTCCCATATCCGGTAGATTTATAGTATTCATACAATGCCTTCTGCGAGCCGCACGGAAGCGGGTCATCGGACTGCCACGGCAGATTTTCGCCGCTCCCGTCCACGATGCGCCCCTGGCACACGTCCCTCAGGCCGTAATCCACGATCCTTTTCATCTCGATCTTCAATGTAGGGTCATATACAGGAGCAACGACCTCGATCCTGTTGTCGAGGTTTCTCGGCATCCAGTCGGCTGAACCGATGAACACCTTCTCCGCCCCGCCGGCAGCAAATATGAAAATCCGGGAATGCTCCAGATACCTGTCGATGATGCCGCATATTTTCAGATGCTGCTTTTCGGGGAGTTTCTTTGTTGACAGGGAACAGTTGCCTCGGACAAGAAGGTCCACAGGCACTCCCGCCGCTGCCGCCTGATAGAGTTTCTCAACCATGACAGGTTCGGTTATATGATTGATCTTAACCTTTATGTATGCCGGCTTGCCGGCCTTGTGGTTTTTGATTTCCGCATCTATCAGGGAGACAAACTTCTTTTTCATGTCGTTGGGAGATACGAGCAGTTCCTTGAACCTCACAGGCAGATACGGCTTCTCGATGAAATCAAACAGCGTGTCCACCTCGTCTGCAATTCTCTTGGAAGCCGTCATCATGATGCAGTCGGTATAGGCACGGGCATTCCCCTCATGAAAATTTCCCGTGCTTACGCATGCTATGTCCGCACCTTTCTTCATGCCGATATGCACGACTTTCGAGTGGACCTTCAGTCCTTCCACCCCGAAAATGACCTTGACACCGGCGTCCTGCAGTTTTTGTGCCCATACCATGTTGGATTCCTCGTCAAACCTTGCAAGAAGTTCCACTACGGCCACGACCTTCTTGCCGTTGCGTGCCGCACTCGCCAAAGCCTTTATGACCCTCGAATCCTTTGCAAGCCTGTAAAGCGTTATCTTTATGCTCTTGACATTCCTGTCCACGGCCGCCTCATGCAGAAGCCCGAGGAAATATGAAAAACTGTGATAGGGCACATGGAGGAAACGGTCCTGCTGCATAACGCTTCCGATGATGCTTTCAGGGCATGTCCGTATCTGAGGCATCGGAGGATATTTGAGATCAGCCCTTCCGCAGTCGGGGAACTTCATCAGGTCCTTGTGGTTCTGATATCTTCCGCCCTCAACCACGGCGTCGTTTCGTCCGAGGTCGAGTTTTCCCAGGACTCGCCTCAGGAGGTCCTGCGGCATGTTTCCGTCATACACAACCCGCAAAGGCTCGCCCTTTTTCCTGTTTTTCAGTCCTTTCGAGACTTTCTGGATTATGCCGCTTCGCTGATTGTCGTCTATCTCCATTTCGGCGTCACGGGTGAACTTGAATGCGTATGACTCGAAAGAGTCGCATCCGGAACCGGCAAAGATCCTCGGCATGGAGCATCTTACAACGTCGTCGAGATACATTATGTAACTCTTTCCATCCTTGTCCGGAAGGCGGACAAAGCGTCCGCAGCTCTGCACGGGGAGTTCAAAATAGGAATAATCATATACTGTATTGCCGGAAGCACCTTTCCTGGTGGACCTGACAGCAAGATATATGCTCTGGTCGGATTCGTAGTCAAGGTGCTTCACCGCAGAAAACCATATCGGGACAATCAGTCCGTCGAGGCGGTCGGCATAATATTCCCGGATGAACTCGAGCTGGTCCTCCGTGACTTCCCGGTCGGATATCAGGCATATATTTTCTTTTCTGAGGGCGTCATAGACGCCGGATATGGCCGCTTCGTAGTCTTTCAGATAGACTGAATTCAGTTTTGCAATCTGTCGTACGACAGACTTGGCGACCTTGGCCTCTTTCACATTCTGTTTTCCGGCCCACTCTATTATCCTGTTCTGGGAAGCGACCCTGACCCGGAAAAATTCATCCAGATTGTTTGAATATATGCCGAGGAACGACAATCTTTCCAGCAGGGGCACATTTTCCTTGCACGCTTCCTGCAGGACCCTCCTGTTGAAATACATCCAGCTGACGTCCCTTTCCACATAGGGGAATGAAATATTCTTTTTCATAATGCCGCAATATGATATTGTTTATATGTCGCATCAATTCATAAAGTTCGGCATTTTCCCGGAAAAAAACAAAATCAGGGAAGCGTGAACAAGAATTTTAATATCTTTGTAACAAATGGTTTTTCCGGATTGCCGGCAAGGCTGCCCCGGTCAGACATATTTTTTCGCCATGGAAATAAAGGTCGGCCTGCATACGGAATATCAACTTGAAGCACAAAGTCAGGATTCCGATTGCCGACATGGTATATGAAGTTCTTTACGAAAACAAGTCTCCGAGAAAGGCAATGGAAGAACTGGCATCGATACTTGATCCCGAAATATAGCATCCGGCGACAGGACGCAGTCAGGCGTGGCGAGGCCGGATTTTCCTGAATATGGAAGAAAATGTTTTCGTTATGCTGTCAGAAAGTATAATGAGCGTCACTGCGGATATGATGAGGATAATCCCTGTAATTGACTGAAAGGAAATTTTTTCAGAGAAGAGCAGGGCTCCTGTCGCCACCGCAGTCACCGGTTCCATTGCGCCGAGGACAGAAGTCATCGTACCGCCGATATTGCGCACAGCCACGAGGAGAGTGATGTTGGAAATCACCGTCGGGACAACGGCAAGAAGCACCAGGTTGACGTATGACACACCGTCTGGCACTTTCTGTATCCCGCCTGAAAGAGAAGCCTTTAACGCAAAAAGCATTGTGCTCACTATGAACACATAAAAGGCGAGTTTACGTCCGCCCATGGTGCTTACCCTCGACTTGTTTACGGTTGTGATATAACTTGCGTATGCCAATGCCGACAGAAGGACTATTACTATGCCTTTCACTCTGGTTGTGGCCTCCCCTCCCCTTATGGACAATATTGCGACACCGGCTATTGCCAGAATTATGGCAAACCATGTGGCCATTGAAGGCCTTTCCTTGAAGATGAAGAACATCAGGAATGTCACGAAGACAGGATAGGTAAAATGCAGGGCCGTAGCCATTCCGGCTCCCATGAAATCATAGCCCCAGAAAAGGAACATCGAAGATCCCGTATAGAAACATCCGAGCAGGATCAGCACAGGGATGTCCCTGACCTCAATCCTTGCGCTTTGCCCCGTCACCTTGAGCATTATCCCCAACGCCACCGATGCGAACAGGAAGCGGTAGAACAGGATAGAATCGTAGTTCATGCCCTTCGCCATGAGAGGAATGGTGAAGAGCGGAATCAGTCCGAATGTCACCGATGTCACGATGCCATAGGCATAGCCTTTCAAATTAGCCATTTCTATCTGATTTATATTACTTTACGTTAGTTGTGCGCCGACATTTTTCCTGCCGTCCGAAATTTCAGGGCGCAAATGTACGAATGAATTTTCAATAAATTCATCAGCATTCTGCCTGCAGATATAATTTTTTTGACTATATTTGCAGTCGAAAATTCGCGAAAATAGCTCAGTTGGTAGAGCATCAGCTTCCCAAGCTGAGGGTCGCGGGTTCGAATCCCGTTTTTCGCTCATTCAGGTCGCTGCATCCTTTGGATGCGGCGACTTTCTGTTTATAATGGCTATGAGCTTGCTCATTAAGGCATTATAAACAGAAAGGAGTATGAGCGAAGCTCAATGGCGACCTGAATGAAAGCGCCACCCGGCAAGGGGCAGAGAAAAGGCTGCGCAGCAGGCTAATCTCATTCGACAGCCTTGATGCCCCAGTCGTCGCCGACAGTTTTCTGATAACCCTGCGACTCAAAATATGAGGACTCTTCGCTTGTGCCGGCTTTCTGATAGGTGGTCCACACCGGTTTCGGAGCAGCATTATGGACTCCGTCGGCATATTTGCGCAAGCCGAGAAGCGCACCTTCGGATGCATTGTCCATCCAATTGTGCCACTGCAATGCCTCAATGCCATCAAGCCCGTTTATCTTAATCCAGCAATACGCAAATCCTGCCGCCTGCTGCGCAAGCAAATCTTCAGGATATACATCGTTCTTCACATCGTCTGGCACACCTGAGCCGACTCCAGCCTCAGACAGCCATACCTTGCGCATGATGCTGCCCTTGTACATGTTCTCCGGAGTCTGCACCCATTTGTCGAGCACTTCAAGATTCTTCATCGTCACATAAGGAGTGTCCATGCTGAAAAGGGCGTTGTTGTCCTTCCATACGACAGGGTCGGAGAGTGAAGTGCCGTAACTATGGTATGCCGGTGCCCAATAAAAATCGCCTTCCGCAGCACTGAACCCGTTCAGAAGGTCAAGGACATCAACCACCCTGTACCAGCCGCCGCCCGCAGGAGTCGTCCAGCCGTGGGCAAGGGAAACAAAGACTTGGGAGTTTGCATCATACTGATGAGCAATATTATAGACAAGCCTCATGGATTTCAGATAGGTGTCCATATAAGTTGCCACAAGCACGTCTGCACCCATGTTGGTCCAATGCACACCGCCGTCGATTTCATTGTGGATAATCCAATGCGATATCCTCATGTCGGACTTGCTGTATCTCTCAGAAAGGTATTCCATACATGCAGCGTATGCGTTCACAGCCTCCGGAGTGGTCATGTTCGGCATGGTGAACACTCCGTCGGTATAGTCAGGATGCCTTACGATTGCGCTCATTTCTGAACCGGTCAGCTGCATGAGGATGATTCCGGCAACTGACACTCCGTATTTGCTTGCCGTCCTGACCGGAGCATCGATATTTGCCGTCAGGTATGATTCATCAACATAGTATGTAGTGCCCTCGTAGATGTATGGGACAGTATAGCCGCCTGTCTGCACGGTATTCAGAATCAGGGTCGGAATGATGTTTATTGTTGCGCTCTTCAGTCCGAGCTCCACGATGTCGGATTCAAGAAGACCGTTGTTCACAATGCCTCCGAGACCCTTCTTCTGACCTGTAAGGTCAATTCTCTCCAGCCCCGGACCTTTGTCAAAAATATCGTCGGCAGCATATTTCGCAGATGACACGAGTTCATCGCCGTCTGCGCCTGACTTATAGACTGCCCATTTGGAAAGAAGCCTGTCATAGCCTGCACCTGCCGTGGTATCAGTCTTTTCATACACGGTCTTGCGCGGCACGGTCACATCAAACGAAGCAGATGTTATCTCATGCCTGTATTCCTGAGGCATCGTCTTCATGCTGAAAATGTCCTCGAACAGAGGAATTTCCGCAAGGAAGAACTCCCCTTCCCCGGACACCGTTCCTGAAATCCTGACCTCATCCGACGAAACCGACACGGAAGAAACCTCAGAATTCCACGAAGCATTCAGATAATCCTTTATGCCCTGCTCGTATTCCTCCTTTTCTGCCGCGGCTGCATTCTCTGCGTCTTCCTCAGCCTGTTCCTTGTCGTTCAGTTCCCTCATCACGATGTTACGGATATGGATGCGGCTGCCCTTAACGATTGTTTCGCCGAGGTCAAGCCTCATGGTCTCGCCTTCCTTTCCCCAGCCGGATGCCGACAACTGCTTTGTAAGCCTGATTGAATAAGGCGTCCATTCTTCAGTCGCCGGAGCGGAAGCCCCGAACACGCTGTTCTCTATATCCACATTCTGATCCTTGTCGGCAAAGAAGACCTGCGTCTTGTCGATTGTGTTTTCTGCCATATACTCGAAGGCAAAAGCCTTGTTCTGCGACGGCACGTCCATTTCCAGACCTTTCATGAATATATAAGGGTCTCCGCCGGTTATGGTTATTACCCAGGTTGAGTCATTCAGAGTCTCGACGGTTGCCGAATTGGCAGTGGTATCATTTATGAACATCCTTACCTCAACTCCCCTCTCCGGAGCACGGTCAATGCCCGGCACAGAAGCAGTTTCGCACGACGCTAACGCCGCCAATGCCCCTGACAATGCAAAATAAATCTTCTTCATGCTAAAAACTTCGTTTATTTAATTTCATCTGCAGGAACGATTATGCCGTCCCAGCTGTCAATTCCGATTACATCGAGATATTTTTCGAATACCTCATCCTCGCTGTCTGTCCCGGCAGCCTTGAAGACATGCCAAGCCTCTTTCGGCTCTCCATCATTATCTTCGTCAAGGAACTTCCGCAGACCGAGAAGCGCACCTGAACCGTCGCCCACATTGTCGAACCAGTTGTGCCACTGCCATGCGTCGATCCCGTCAAGGGCAGCGACTTTCTTCCATGCGTATGCCGTACCTGCAGCCTGGAGCACAAGGTCTTCCTCAGAATAGGACGGGGCATTCAGACCAGCCTCAGAAAGCCATACAGACCGTTTCTGCGTGCCCTTATACATGTTTTCAGGCATGTAAATCCATTTGTTCATGACTTCAAGGTTCTTGAACGAAATGCAGCCTGTGTTCATCGAGAAGGTGGAAGATTCGCAAGCCCAGCACTTAGGGTCAAGAAGATTCCACGGATAACTATGGTATGCGAGTCCCCAGCGGTAGTCGCCTTCCTTCTTGCCCATCTTGTTGACCGTCTCAATCATGCTCTTCGCAGGGAAGCCGCCCGCAGGGTCAGTCCATGAATGGCAGAACGACGCAAGCACTTCCGTATTCTCGTCATACTGGCGTACGATATTGTTTACGAGGCGCAGAATCTTGATATAATAGTCCGCATGGACATTTTCCGGACGGTCACCGATGTTTGCCCATGAACTTGCGATGTCTATTTCATTCATCACTATCCACTTGGATATCCGTCCGTATGCCGCGTCGTCGCGGGAATAGCGTTGTGCGAGGAAATCGGTTATGGCTGCAAAGCAGTGCACTGACTCAGCCTTTGTCATGTCGGGAAGCGTAAGCGTACCACCGTTGCAGTTGTCGTCCATGAGCAGTTCACCAAGCTCCCGGTCAGCTGCATCCCCGGCACGCTGCACCAAAAGGATTGCCGCTACGGCCATTCCCCTCTTTCCGGCCTCGCCGAGAAGATAGTCGAAATTCGCCATGTGGCTTTCGTCAAACCAATAGGTCCTGCCCTCATATTCATGCGCAATCCTGCCCGGACCTTCGGATAGATAGGCAAACATGGTAACATACATGTTCAAAGTCGCACTTCCCAAATCCAGTTCATCAAAATCTGTCAGGTATGCGTTGTTGAAGATTCCGCCCAAGCCCTTCTTGTTTCTGAGAGGAACAGGGGCAGGATGACTCTTTACAGGTGCCGAATCGGCATAATGTGCGGCAGAGACCAAATCGTAGCCGCCATTTTCGGTTTTCCTGACTATCGCCCATTTGGAAAGAAGCCTGTCGTAGCCAAGCCCGCCTGAAAGCCGCGTATGCCTGTCCACCTCGAAAGAAAACGATGAAGATTCAGGCTTCACTTCCGTCAACGGCTCGGAAAGGCGGACGACATCCATGAAAGGAGGCACTTCCACAACCCAAAACTCACCTGTCCCGCGGTACGTGCCGCTGACCCTGACCTTGTCGCCCGTGACGGCAACTTCCGTTATTTCAGAGTCATAGGATTTGTCAAGATAATACTTCAGAGCCGAATCGAACTCCACATCCGCCTGGGTGTACCGCTGCTCCTCAGATACCGGCACATGCTTGTCGCATGACATGAACCCCAGCATGGAGCACAGCAGAACCGCTACGCAAAATTTCTCCCTGATTCCAGATTTCATCATTCCTAAAACATTTCATGCATTTCTCCGCCGCCCCATGCGGCTTCCTAATAGAAATCGCATTTCCCTGAAATCTTGCATGCAGTTTGCGAAAAAAAAAAAAAAAACGGCGGGACACGTCATCACGACCTGTTCCGCCGAAATATAATAAAAGGTTATAGTTGCTTGAATTCCTTATTGTACGGTAACTGTCAGAGGATGTGCCTGAGCATAGGCAAAATCCTTCACAATTTTCGTCCAAG
>CALVDU010000077.1 GCA_944326375.1 uncultured Bacteroidales bacterium
AAGGCTCTGCCCCCCCCAAAATAAATTCCCCTGACTCAAAGCGCAAACAATGCTTTAAGACAGCAAATATACTCATATCACAAAAAACGGCCCCGGAAGACTCCGAAGCCGTCGAAATTTCCTTTGCAGGAAAATATGAACCTGCCAGACAGGCGAATTATTCACGGATTGCTGCGATACCCGGAAGTTCCTTGCCTTCAAGGTATTCAAGCATAGCGCCGCCGCCTGTGGACACGTAACTTACCTTCTTTGCGAAGCCCATCTGTGTAACGGCAGCAACCGAATCTCCGCCGCCCACGAGTGTGAACGCACCGTTCTCCGTAGCCTTTGCAAGCATTTCGGCAACCTTGTTGGTTCCCTTTGCGAAAGCAGGAATCTCGAACACGCCCACAGGGCCGTTCCAAAGGATGGTCTTGGATTTCATGATGACATCCTCCCATACTGCGAGCGAACTTGGAGCTGCGTCCACGCCCTCCCAGCCGTCAGGAATTTCCCTGTTGCTGCAGATCTTGGTGTTGGCGTCGTTGGAGAATGCGTCAGCAATCACGACTTCTTTCGAAAGATAAAGTTTCACGCCCTTTGCCTCAGCCTTCTTGATGATGTCAAGGGCAAGGTCAAGATAATCGTTCTCGCAGAGGGAGTTGCCGATTTTGCCGCCCTGAGCCTTGATGAACGTGTAAACCATTCCGCCGCCGATGATCATGTTGTCCACGACGTCAAACAGATGCTCGATGATGCCGATCTTGGAGGAAACCTTTGCACCGCCGATAATGGCAGTCACAGGGTGCTCCGGAGTCTTGAGCACACGGTCGATGGCCTTGATCTCGCCTTCCATCACGTAGCCGAACATCTTGTCGTTCGGGAAGTATTTGGCGATAAGTGCAGTGGAAGCATGTGCCCTGTGCGCTGTACCGAATGCATCGTTGATGTAGCAGTCAGCATAGGAAGCGAGTTTTTCGACAAATTTCTTCTGGCTTTCCTTTACGGCAGCCTTTGCAGCCTTCTTTTCCTCGTCGGTAGCATCCTCTGCAAGGCCTCTCGGCTTGCCCTCTTCCTCTGCATAGAAACGGAGGTTTTCGAGGATGAGCACCTCGCCCGGCTTGAGCGAAGCCACCTGAGCGTCAGCGTTCATGCAGTCGTCAGCGAATTTTACCGGAACGCCGAGGAGTTCCTGCACGCGGCTGAGGATGTGCTTGAGGGAGAATTTCTCCGTAACGCCCTTTGGCCTTCCGAGGTGGGACATGATGATGAGGGAACCGCCTTTTTCAAGGACCTTTTTCAGGGTAGGGATGGCTGCCCGGATTCTCGTATCGTCAGTTATCTCGAATTTTTCATTGAGCGGAACGTTGAAATCCACTCTCACAATGGCCTTTTTGCCGGAAAAATCGTAAGTGTCAATACTCTGTTGCATAATCCTTATATTTTAATCATTGTTCTCAACGCAAAACTTTGCAAAATTAGCAAATTTCTTCATATTCCAATATCCCTTTTTATACCAAATTGTGTTAAATTTGCCGCAATTTATGCGGAGCCGGAGAATGCCGGACTTCGCCAATCATTTTTGCAGACATGACAATCGAAACACCCGGAGATTTCTGGAAAGACTATGAACTCGTGGATTCAGGCGATTTCGAGAAACTCGAACGCTTCGGCAGATATTTTCTGATCCGTCCGGAGCCGAAAGCCTTGTGGAACAAAACGATGACGGATGCGGAATGGCAAAAGTCCGCCCATGTCGTCTTCAGGCCCGGTGCAGGATTCGGAAAGGCGGGCAAAGAGGACAGCGGCAGTTGGGACAAACTACGCAAAATGGATGAACAATGGGCCATCCGTTATTCGGGCTCACGGAAAGGTCCCGATTTTTCGCTCCGGCTCGGGCTCACGGCATTCAAGCACGTAGGCGTCTTTCCCGAACAGGCCCCGAACTGGGAATACATCTACCGGAACACCCGAGAGCTCGTGTCCAAGGCAGAAGCGGAGGGAGCACCAAGACCGAAAATCCTCAACCTTTTCGCATACACCGGAGCCGCATCTCTCGCCGCAAGGGCAGCCGGGGCGGATGTCACACACCTCGATTCCGTCCGCCAGGTCGTCACCTGGGCACGCACCAACATGGAAATGAGCGGCCTGGACAACATCCGGTGGATAATCGAAGATGCGCTCAAGTTCGCAAGACGTGAAGCCCGCAGGGGCAATCTCTACCAGGGAATCATTCTCGACCCTCCGGCCTACGGACACGGTCCGGACGGGGAAAAATGGAAACTCGATGAATGCCTGTTCGACATAATGAAATGCGTGGCATCTATTCTCGCCCCGAAAGACAGTTTCATGGTCCTCAACCTGTATTCCAACGGCTATTCAGCCATGCTCGGAGAAACTGTCGTCAGGCAGGCCTTCGGGCTCGGGGGAAACGCCGCATCAAAGGCTGATGAAACACAGACCTGCCCGGACTGTCCAAAAATCGACTGCGGAGAACTCGTGCTCAGGGACAGTTTCGGCAAAAACCTTCCCCTCAGCATTTTCGTCCGCCTCCGCCGATAATCATGTGGAGAATACGAGAGTCGAACTCGTGACCTCTTGCATGCCATGCAAGCGCTCTAGCCAACTGAGCTAATCCCCCATTACGGGTGCAAAGATAATGCTTTTCCGTCAAACGGCAAAATCAGTACCTTCGCCTGCCCGTCATATTTCAAACATCGTCTCGAGCCTTGAAGTTATCGAATCAGCCAGGTCCTTGTCTCCGCCACCCTCAACGATTACGGCCAGATTCCCGAGATAATTGCATACGCTCTCGAAATAATCGGAAGCATAGTCGTAATATCTCATGAAGAAGTTTGCGGAAACCAGCAACTCGTCCGCAAACCTCGAAGCAATGTCTCTGGCCTTGGCCGCCTGCCCGAGGTCGTAATACATGGATATGATTTTAAGGACCATATACTCATTGCTGAAACCGAGGAATGTCATGTCAAGAGGGAAATTGTATTCCGGCACGACCTCCATGCACTTGTCGAGCATCTCCAGCGCACGGTCATTCCGGCCAGCCTTCATCATTTCTCCGGCAGCACTGACAAACAGATTCCTCTGGGACATTACCCCGCAGAACGTGTACAGGTTCTGGTAATCCACGAAATAGTCGTCCCGCTTGAGGGCATCCCACGAAAAGACCTCGGTCATCTTGTGATACAGATCGTCCGGATCGGCAAAACCGACGCTTGCTGAACTCATCTTGTTCTTTATCGGAACGAACTTGTATGAAAATCCCTCATACATCAGAAAACTTTTCTGCCCGACATCAATGTCGCCGCCCATCGTAAGCATGTTTATCGGCCTGTCCCACTGATAGTTGGACAGCAAATCAAGGAAGAAAAGCTCCTGCTTGGAAATGAAGGACTTGTCCGGGGACATCGTGAGTACTATTTCCTCCGGAATCATGTCAGCATATTTCTCGTCGAGGATGCCGTATTTCAGGATATTTTCCTTGTTTACGGGCACACTTATCTTTCTCGACATTATGTAGTCGAATTTGCGTCCGTCCGTCATCTGCACTTTCGCCATAGGATGCTTGAACACGGTCATCACGTCGGAAATCGGGATAATGGTGTCCCTGGCGTCGTAAATCGGCACGAACTCGTTTGTACCGTACAGATACTGCTCCTGTCCAACAGTCAGAGGAAGAGGAGCGGACTCGTTGCAGGCATATTTCATCTGGTCGATATGCCAGTCGGTACCGAGAAGGGAAGTGTTGCAGATTCTGACATCCGTCCTCACGCCCTCAACTTCCTGGGCGTACCAGAGAGGGAAGGTGTCATTGTCCCCGTGGGTAATCAGTATGCCGTTCTCTCCCACGGAATTGAGATAGTTCTTCGCCATCTCGACGGCAGTGTAGCGGTTGCTCCTGTCATGGTCATCCCAGTTTTCGGCAGCCATGAGAGCCGGTACTCCAAGACACAGAACGGAAACCGCTCCGGCAGAAACGGCATATTTTGCGGAGCCGCCGACAGACTTCCCGGACGAAAGCATGTTCTCGACCAGGGAATATATTGCAAGCACCGCAAGGCCTATCCATATTGAAAACGCGTAGAACGACCCTGCGTAGGCATAATCCCTCTCGCGCACCTGATACGGCGGCTGATTAAGATATATCACGACAGCAATTCCCGTCATGAAGAAAAGCAGGAACGTCAACCACGTGCCTCTCTTGTCTCCGGCGAACTGGAAAAACAAGCCTATTATGCCCAAAAGGAGAGGCAGCATATAATAATGGTTCTTGCCTTTGTTGTTCTTCAGATAGTCCGGCGCATCGCTCTGGTCGCCGAGACGCGCCTTGTCTATGAAACCGATGCCGCTTTCCCAGTTTCCGGAAAAAAGTTCTCCGGGGAGCGGGCTGTGTATGTCATTCTGCCTTCCGGCGAAATTCCACATGAAATATCTCCAATACATCCAGTTCATCTGGTAGTCAAAAAAGAACTTCATGTTCGTCCCGAAAGTCGGCTTCTTGTGCTCCGCTCCAGGCACCACCTTGCCCTTGCCGTTCATATACGACTCATAAAACTCGATGTACCTGTCGTCACGGCCTTCCCACATCCTCGGGAAAAGCATTTTTCCTTCGGAAGAGTATTTGATCTTGCCCGGGCTGTCCGCACGTATATACTTGTCACCCATCGGAGTCCAGTATTTCGGTATTTCTATCTCATACGGAGCGTCGAAATACTGTCCGTAAAGGAGGGGTGCCGACCCGTATTGTTCGCGTGCGAGATACCTGATGAGCGTAAACGGATTGTCAGGCTGGTACTCGTTTGTCGGAGTCTTGGCCGAAGACCTGATTATGACCACGCTGAACACTGAAAAGCCTATGACTATGACAGTGAAGCAGAGCAGCAGCGTATTGGCCAGCACTGCCTTTTTCTTCATCGTGGCGAAAAGGCCCCAGAAACACAGCCCGAGCAGCAGAAGCATGAAGAAAGCCGCACCGGTATTGAACGGAAGGCCGAAAACATTGACAAAAAGCAGATCGGTATATGCGGCCAGTTTCGGAAGGTACGGAACTATGCCGAACAGGATTATCGCCAAAATCACGCACGAAATGAGGAAAATCTTGACATATTCCCAAAATGAGTAGTGCCCGTCAGCCCGTTTCCTGTAATAGAACAAGAACACAAGGGCCGGAATCGTAAGAAGGTTCAGCAGATGCACTCCTATGGAAAGGCCCATCAGAAAAGAGATCAGCACAATCCAGCGGTTGGCGTTGGGAGTGTCAGCCTGTTCGTACCATTTCGTCATCGCCCAGAACACCATCGCCGTAAATAGCGACGACATCGCATAGACCTCGCCCTCGACAGCCGAAAACCAGAAAGTGTCGGAAAAACAATAAGCCAGAGCACCGACAATTCCGGAACCGATGACCGCAACAGCCCTTGCCGGAGTCATTTCCCCGACTACAAGCCTCTTAGCAAAGAAGACTATCGTAAAATACAGGAAAAATATCGTCAGAGCCGAACAGATTGCACTCATGGCATTCACGGCAACTGCAGCGTGCATATTGTCGCCGAACATGGTAAAGACCCTGGCAATCAGCTGGAACACAGGGTTTCCTGGAGGATGCCCCACCTCAAGTTTATAAGATGACGCAATGAACTCGCCGCAGTCCCAAAAGGAGGCTGTCGGCTCTATGGTAAGAAGATACGTCACGGCGGAAACGACCAGCACGAAAAGCGCAGAAATCCTGTTCCACAGCGTGAATTTCCTGTTGTCCATATTTTCAGATATTTTTTGAAACGCCAAAGGTACAAATAGAAATGCCAAAGATACAAACAGATTCGCTATATTTGCAAAAATTTTGAGCGCTTATGGCAGACAACGACTGGAAAAAGAGACTCGGAGTCGTATATTCCACCAACCCGGATTTCACATACGAAACGGCTGACACGAAAGAAGAAGAAACTCCAGAACCATCCGCACAAAAACTTATCGTATCGATAGACAGGCGCAACAGGGGAGGCAAGCAAGTTACCCTCATAAGCGGATTCAGGGGCAGGGATGAAGACCTCGCCGAACTTGGGAGGACGCTCAGGATAAAATGCGGAGTCGGAGGAAACGCAAAAAACGGGGAAATAACGGTTCAGGGAGATTTCCGTGACAAGGTTACGGCCCTGCTCAAGGAGATGGGATACAACGCCAAAAGAGGCAACTGACATGGAAAGTCCCGACAGCGCATTCTTTTCTTCCAGCCTCGAGTTGCCGACCGGCGCACAAGCGGCAGCCGGAGCGGAACCGCTCATGTCTGCACCGGTCAGCATGATATCGGCCATCGCCATAATGCTGAGCATCCTGCTCTGCCTGTTTTTTTTCAGAAGAATAGCAGGTGTGCCGCCTTCTGTCATAGGCTGCCTGGTCCGCTGGAAAGAATGCCTGAACCTGGAGGACAGCATGAAATTGGCCAGGGACAGGAACATCCTTGCGGTCATACTGGCATTGCCCTTCGTAGCCACCGTCAGTGACCTCGGCTTCTTCCGTCCCGATTTCGCTTCCGGATGGAGTTCCGCCGGCCTGTTCGGCCTTACGGCCGGCTACCTTGCCGTCCATCTGGCCTTGCGTCTTACGGCTCAAGGCTTTATCCGACCGCAAAAGATAGCGCACGGCATATATTCGGCAACCGGAAAAATGTTCTTCTCCTTTTTCATCATCGAAGCGATTTCGGTATTTGCCATTGCCGGAATCTGCGCCTTCGCTGATATTCCGAAAGACACGGCACATGACATTGCGCTCTACTGTACGGCTGCCGTCTTTCTGATGTTCCTCGCAAGAAAAACACAAATTTTCGGCAAGTATTGTTCGTATTTGACAGCATTTTTGTATCTTTGCGCCCTGGAAATTTTACCGGCAGGCATAGTCGTTGCCGCGGCAATATTTTTATGATATGACGATCAGGAGCATTCTTATCTCTCAACAGCCTCCCAAGGCTGCTTCCCCGTATTCGGGAATTGCTGAAAAATACGGCGTACACTTCGATTTCGTGCCTTTCTTCACGATCGAACCGTTGTCATCGAGGGAATTCAGGGCACAGCGCGTCAATATTCTCGATTATACGGCAATCGTGTTTTCAGCACGCTCCACAATCGACGCATTCTTCCATCTTTGCGAAGAACTGAGAGTGAAGATTCCGGAGACAATGAAATACTTCTGCACGTCTGAAGCAGTCGCAATGTATCTCCAGAAGCACATTGTCTACAGAAAAAGAAAGATATTCTTCGGGGACGGCTCTGCCGCTTCCGTCATTGCACAGATCGGAACAAAGCACAAGGGGGAGAAATTCCTCGTGGCCACATCCGATTCCACCAACGGCGACCTTACGGGAGTCTTCGAGGAAAACGGATTCGACTACAGCAGCGCAATGTTCGTGAAATCCGTCCCTTGCGACCTGAAGGGGATAGACCCGGCCTCATACGACATGATCGTGCTCTACAATCCCGCAGACGTGAAGTCGCTGTTCGAGAATTTTCCGGATTTCAGGCAGAACGGCATAAAGTTCGTGTCATACGGCAAGTCGGTGGTCAAGGCAATGCACGAGGCCGGTCTTGAAATCGCCATATCCGCCCCTACCGCGGAGGCTCCGTCGGTAGCCAAAGCCATCGAACTTTATCTGGAAAACAACCTGTAATGGACTCCCCTGTCCATGTCAGGGAAACCCTTCCTAAACGGGAAAGGCTTTGCGGCAAGAAAGAAATAGAGACGCTTCTTGCCGAAGGAAGGTTCGGCTCGGCAGGGTGCTTCAAATACTGTGTATACCAAGGCAACGGGCAGGATGTGCACAGAATCCTGATTTCTGTGAAGAAAAAGATTTTCAGACGGGCTGTCGGGCGGAATCTCATAAAGCGAAGGATTCGTGAAAGTTACCGGAGGCTCAAGCACCTGCTGCCCGAAACGGGAGAGACTGGAGGGTTCGACATCATGTTCGTCTACAACACGAAGGAAAAATTGTCCTACGAGGAAATTTACGGCTGCATCCGCAGGATTCTTATGAAAATCGGAAATGGAGACAGATAGGCTTCTTAAGATATTGAAGAAGGTTTCAATCTTCCCGTTCGTCCTGCTGATAGAATTCTATCGCAAGTGCATATCGCCGCTGAAACCGCCGACATGCAGATTTACCCCCACATGTTCCCAATATGCGCTGGAGGCATTCCGCAAGCATGGTCCGGTCAAGGGGCTTTACCTTACGGTCAGACGGCTCCTGCGCTGCCATCCGTGGGGAGGAAGCGGATATGACCCGGTGCCGTAATCCATAAAAAGAACAAAAAATGCCAAACAAGAAGAAGGTAACAGAAATGTTCAACGGCATCGCCGCCGACTACGACCTGCTGAACCACATGCTCTCGGCAGGCATCGACAACTGTTGGAGAAGAAAGGCCGTCCGTGAAGTCTTCTCCGGAAAAAACAGGACGGACATCCTCGACATGGCGACCGGGACGGGCGACTTCGCCATAGCCCTTGCCAGGAAAAGTCCTGCCGGCGGCAGAATCACGGGAATTGACATATCTTCCGAAATGCTCGCCGGATGCATGCACAAGATAGAAAAAAAAGGTCTCACTGAAAAAATCAGCCTCATGCATGGGGACTGCGAAAACCTGCCCTTCGACGACGGGAAATTCGATGCTGTCACTGCCGGATTCGGAGTCCGGAATTTTGAAAACCTTGAAAAGGGCATTTCAGAAATGTTCCGTGTGCTGAAACCCGGAGGAAAAGCAGTGATTCTGGAACTGTCCACCCCGGACGGCCGCCTCATCGGTTCACTTTACAGGTTTTATTTCCACCGGGTGCTGCCTCTGATAGGTGGCATCGTGTCGGGAAGCAAGGGCGCATACAAGTACCTTCCCGCTTCGGTCGACAAATTCCCGCGCCCGGAAAAATTCTGCGGGATAATGCGTGAATGCGGTTTCTGCAATGTGTCGGCAAAAGCCCTCACTTTTGGAATCTGCAGAATGTATGTCGGGGAAAAACTTTAATTCTGACGTATGCTGGGCGCCTTTAAAACAAGTCCTCTCAAAAGAGGAAAGCCATATAACCCACTCCGGCCAATACTGAGAACAGGAATGTGCTCATGACAAGCAGCGGAAGCATCTTGTCCAGCGCCCGCCCGTCAAGTCTCCAGACACCTATAATATGTATTACATACAGCGGCAAGGCAAGGACAAAGAGATAATGCCATATATCATGGATACGCAAGGCAGAATAAGCGATCATGGCAGCCCACCCGGCTGCTATCAAAGCCGTCTGATAGACTTTAGCCCACTTCCTGCCTATCCTTATCGGGGTGGTAACCCTCGTCGCCGCATCCGTTTCCATATCCCTTATATTGTTTACATTCAGCACCGCCACGCTAAAGCAGCCCATTGAGACGGCAGGCAGGAACATTTTCCACATCAGAGTGTGGGATGCCACGAAATAACTGCCGAGCACGGAAGCCAGTCCGAAAAACAGGAACACATAGATGTCTCCCTTGCCCCTGTAACCATAGGGCGACTTGCCCAAAGTGTACCTCACGGCAGCCGACATGGCGGACGCCCCGAGAATTACGAGGAAAAGGGCTTCAAGGCAGAAGAACGTTCCGAAAGAAAGGCGTATCATCACAAGTCCGCAAAGAGCGGTGACAATTCCAGTGCATACTATCATCCGCCTGGCGCCTTTCCTGCTCAAAAGGCCTGACTGCACGGCCCTGACAGGTCCGAGACGACCGTCATTGTCCGTACCGCTTAGAGCATCGCCGAGTTCGTTCGCCACGTTGGACAGGATCTGAAGACATGCAGCCGTAAGGACAGTCATTATGGCCACGCCCCACTTTACCTCAAAATCCGCCGCAGCGAGCATAAGACCGAGCAGAACGCCCGACACCGAAAGAGGAATTGTCCTCAGACGCATTGCCTTTATTATCCCTTTCATGGCTACAACGAGTAAAACAACACATTAAACAACAAAATTTACAACCCGAAACCGAGGTTGATTGGCGATCTTTGCTCTCGGTTAAGAATCTTATTCGTCTCTATCTGCAGGAACACTCCGGCAATGTGTGCAAATAAGCCGGGAAGTGCTGCAGAAATTGAAAGGGGTTGTCGTGATGATAGCCCCTTTTCATTTTCAATCCAGCTTCAGGACAGCCATGAATGCGCTCTGCGGCACCTCGACAGTACCTATCTGACGCATCCTTTTCTTTCCCTGCTTCTGCTTTTCAAGCAATTTACGTTTACGGGATATGTCACCTCCGTAGCATTTTGCCGTCACGTCCTTCCTTACAGCCTTCACGGTCTCCCTTGCTATGATCTTCGCCCCTATGGCAGCCTGAATCGCAATGTCAAACTGCTGCCTCGGTATCAGCTCCTTGAGTTTCTCGCAGATTTTACGTCCGAAATCGTATGCGTGGTCCACATGGATGAGGCTCGAAAGAGCATCCGCCGGTTCCCCGTTCAGCAATATGTCCAACTTGACGAGTTTGGCTTCCCGGAAACCTATAAGATGATAGTCAAATGATGCATATCCCTTGGAAATGGACTTCAGCTTGTCATAGAAGTCAAACACGATTTCCGAAAGCGGCATCTCGTACGTCAGTTCAAGCCTGTCGGCCGTAAGGTAGTGCTGATTGACCAGGACACCTCTCTTGTCAAGGCATAACTTCATTATCGGGCCATAAAAATCCGACTTGGAGATTACCTGAGCCCTGATGTAAGGCTCCTCGATTCTGGATATGAGGGTCGGGGCTGGCAATCCGGAAGGATTATGCACATCCACGACTTCTCCCTGTGTGGTATATACCTTATATGACACGTTCGGGACAGTCGTGATGACGTCCATGTTGAACTCCCTGAAAAGCCTTTCCTGCACAATCTCCAGATGAAGCAGCCCCAGAAAGCCGCACCTGAACCCGAATCCGAGGGCAAGGGAAGATTCCGGCTCGAACACGAGGGAAGCGTCGTTCAGCTGCAATTTCTCAATTGACGAACGAAGTTCCTCATACTGGTCGGTCTCTACCGGATATACTCCGGCAAACAACATCGGCTTCACTTCCTCAAATCCGGCAATCGCTTCCTTGCACGGGTTTTCGACATGCGTAATGGTATCTCCGACCTTCACCTCAGCAGCAGTCTTTATGCCCGATATTATATACCCTACGCTTCCGCAAGGGATTTCGTCGCGGGGATCGAGCTTCATCTTCAACACGCCGACCTCGTCTGCCTCGTATGTCTTCCCCGTATTGAAGAATTTGACCTTTTCCCCCGTGCGGATTGTTCCGTTGACAACCTTGAAATATGCTATGATGCCCCTGAATGAATTGAATACCGAATCGAAAATCAAGGCCTGGAGAGGAGCATCCGGATCGCCTTTCGGGGCAGGTATGCGTTCCACGATGGCATCGAGAATTTCAGGGACACCCTGTCCTGTCTTTCCGGAAGCGCAAAGGATTTCCGAAGGATCGCAGCCCAGAAGGTCCACGACCTGGTCCGTGACCACGTCTATCATTGCCGAGTCCACGTCAATCTTGTTGAGGACAGGTATTATCTCCAAGTCATGCTCTATGGCAAGATAAAGATTGGAAATGGTCTGAGCCTGAATGCCCTGCGTGGCATCCACCACCAAAAGGGCACCTTCGCACGACGCTATGGCACGGGAGACCTCATAGGAAAAATCCACATGTCCCGGGGTGTCAATCAGGTTGAGGACATATTTCTCCCCTTTATATGTGTATTCCATCTGGATCGCATGGCTCTTGATCGTGATGCCTTTTTCCTTTTCAAGATCCATTGAATCAAGCACCTGGGATTCCATGTCCCTTTCCGACAGGGTCTTGGTCAATTCCAGCATCCTGTCAGCCAATGTGCTTTTCCCGTGGTCAATATGGGCGATGATGCAGAAGTTACGAGTATTCTTCATATTGCAGATTCGGTTCTTTCAGGTCGCAAAGATACAAAAATTTGCCGTCTCAAAGAGAAGTTGTGCCGCAGACTGCATTTTGCACGGCAGCAAAGCCTCACTTCTCCCACAGATAAAAATCCGATGTGAGCTTCATGTACTCTTCGGAATATCTGCCTCCGCTCCACATGGTAAGCACTGTTTCCTCAAGCGTAGAATTCCTTTCCCGCGAAAATTCCGCCACTACCCTCACCGGAGGCTTCCTGTCAGTAGTGCGTACCCTGACTGCCCTGAACGGAAAAAGTCCGTTCATCCTCGCATGGCGGCACAAATCCGTTTCCGCCGATGCCGGCAAAATGAGAGACACAATACCTGTTTCAGAAAGGAATTCCGCAGAGAAATCCAATATTTCCCGGTACGACATCATGTCGGAGTGGCGTGCAGTCCGCCGTCGCAGGTCGGGAGCCTTCAAGGTTTCCTCAAAATAGGGCGGGTTGGAAAATATGTGGTCATAAACCATTCTTTCCGTGAGGAGCGAAGCGCACTCGCAGCCGAAGTCCTGCAGGGAAATGTGACGGACAGAAAGACTGCCGGACCACGGGGAATTGCGGAAATTTTCAGCCGCCTCCTCGGCAGAAGGAGCATCTATTTCTATCGCCTCCACCATGCCGGCGGGGGCATTGGAGGCTGCGTCACGGCTTCCGAGAAGCCGTTGCGCAGCCATCAGGGATATCGTGCCCGTGCCGGTGCCGATATCCAATGACAGTCCGTCCGTCGGCCGGACTGTCATCAATGCCCCCAGCAGGACACCATCGGTATTCACTTTCATTGCAGACTTGTCGTTGACGACCGAAAACCTGCGGAACCTGAACACTCCCATGTTATTCGAAAAGGCCGTCCTTCATGAAACATGACCTGTCGCACATGTCGGCAAGGTCGGGGTCATGAGTCACTATGACTATTGTCTGCTCATATTTTTCCCTCAACGAAAAGAAAAGGTTGTGAAGGTCAGCCTTTGTTGCGCTGTCCAGATTTCCGGACGGCTCATCGGCAAACAGCACTGCCGGCCGGTTTATGAGGGCCCGCGCTATCGCCACCCGCTGCTGCTCTCCGCCGGACAATTCTGAAGGCTTATGGCCTGTCCTTCCGACTATACCCAGTTCCGTAAGCAGTTCTATCGCCTCGGCTTTCGCCTCCTTTTCCGGACGGCCTGCAATCAGAGCCGGGATCATCACATTCTCCAACGCCGTAAATTCCGGAAGAAGATGATGAAACTGAAACACGAACCCTATCTTTCTGTTCCGGAATGAAGACAACAGTTTCTGATTGAGCCGGAGCACATCGATTCCGTCTATCGTCAGCATTCCGGTGTCCGGCATCGAAAGGGTGCCGAGAATCTGGAGAAGGGTCGACTTACCGGCTCCGGAGGCCCCCATTATTGCGACCACTTCCGCCTTTTCGGCACTGAAATCTATCCCTTTCAACACTTTAAGGTTGCCGAAAGATTTTTCAATTCCTTTTGCTTCTATTATGGATGCCATCACATTATTCTTTATAACTTGTCCGAATTCCAAAGGTAGCCATTTTTACAGACATTTTTTCGGAAAATTTTGCATTGTGAAAAATTCGGAGTATATTTGCAGTCCAATTCTGAAAAGAATCGGGCTTTCGGGGTGTGGCGCAGTTGGCTAGCGCATCTGGTTTGGGACCAGAGGGTCCTGTGTTCGAGTCACAGTACCCCGACATTGAGACGGAGACAGAATCATCTGCCTCCGTCTCTTTTTTGCATCTCCCTTCCACCGAATTTTCCGTAAACAATGTTTGAAAAATTTGGTTTATAAAATAAACTACTTTATATTTGCGACAAGGAAAACAGAAATACAATGGAAACAACGACAAATCTCTCTCCCGAAAAAAGTCTGCAAATCATATCGGACGTGATAGCGACAAGCAGACGCAATTTTGAAAAGGAATCAGGAAGCAAGCTCCTCATTTGGGGCATTGTGGTAGCCGTAACGTCGGCAATCGTCTATCTGCTTTACCTCAAGACCGGAAATCCGGCATGGAACTTCCTGT
>CALVDU010000078.1 GCA_944326375.1 uncultured Bacteroidales bacterium
CAGGTATGACGACACGGATGCGGTTTTCGTGTTCATCAACAATTCCCGCGGAAAGAAGAATGTGCCGTGGTCGCATTATGCGGAAATTGCAGAAGGCCTTCATGACGGACGCAATGTGCTGACAGGCGAAGCCGCCGAGGTCAATGATTCCACGGTTGTGGGTCCTCGTCAGGCACTTGTGGTGGAATACAAGAGATAGAATCAACTTATAATATATGAAAAAAATACCGACTCTTATTACATTGTTCGCCGCTGCGGCAAGCATGTCTGCACAGGATCTCGCTCCGGCAGATGTAAGGACACTTGCTTCGCCTGACGGCAACCTGTCGTTGAAATTCACTCTTACGGAAGAAGGACAGCCGTGCTATTGGTTGGACTACAAGGATATCAACGCAGTGCTTCCGAGTACTCTCGGTTTCGAGTTCAGGGGCAAGGCCGCAGATCCCAAATTCGGCTACGGCGAGACACTGACCGTCCTTCCTTACGGGGAGCCGGACAATTTCTACTCCGGATTCGAAGTTGTGAAATCGGAAAACTCGACTTTCGACGAGACATGGAAACCCGTATGGGGTGAAGAATCCGAAATCAGGAACCATTACAATGAAATGGCTGTTACCCTTCGTCAGAAATCTTCTGACAGGGTCATGGTCCTGCGTTTCAGGCTTTATGACGACGGTCTCGGATTCAGATACGAATTTCCGGAGCAGGAAAACATGACCTATTTCGTAATCAAGGAAGAACTCACGCAGTTTGCCATGGCAGGTGACCATACGGCTTTCTGGATTCCGGGAGACTACGATACGCAGGAGTACGACTATGTGGAATCCCGTCTGTCTGAAATCAGGGGACTGATGCCGACCGCCATTACGGGGAACTCGTCACAGACTCCTTTTTCGATGACTGGAGTACAGACATCGCTGCAGATGAAGACCGATGAGGGACTGTACATCAATATCCACGAAGCTGCCTTGGTGGATTATTCCTGCATGCATCTCGACCTCGATGACGAGAACATGGTCTTCACCTCGCACCTTACTCCTGACGCACAGGGCTGGAAAGGCTACATGCAGGCTCCGTGCAAGACTCCGTGGAGAACGGTGATGGTAGTTGACGACGCCCGCAAGGTATTGGCTTCAAGGCTTATACTGAATCTCAACGAACCTTGTGCATACGGTGACGTTTCGTGGATCAAGCCTGTGAAATACATGGGCGTATGGTGGGAAATGATCACCGGCAAGAGTACATGGGCATATACCGACCTGCCTTCGGTCAAATTGGAGGATGTCGGCTACAGCGTATGCGTTCCGAACGGACGTCATGCAGCAAACAACGAGAATGTGCGCAGGTATATTGATTTCGCGTCGGAACACGGTTTTGACCAGTTGCTTGTGGAAGGTTGGAATATCGGCTGGGAAGACTGGGCAGGGAAGTCCAAGGACTATGTCTTCGATTTCGTGACGCCATATCCGGATTTCGACATCGCAGCATTGAACGAGTATGCGCAGTCGAAAGGGATGAAGCTCATGATGCACCATGAAACCTCAAGCTCTGTCCGCAATTACGAGCGTCATATCGATGCTGCCTACGATCTTATGGACAAATACGGCTACAATTCGGTCAAGAGCGGTTATGTCGGGGACATCCTTCCTCGCGGCGAACATCATTACGGACAATGGATGAACAACCATTACCTGTATGCCATAAAGAAGGCCGCCGAGCACAAGATCATGGTCAACGCCCATGAAGCTGTCCGTCCTACAGGTCTTTGCAGGACCTATCCGAATCTTATCGGCAACGAATCGGCCCGCGGTACCGAGTACCAGGCATTCGGAGGTACGAAGCCTCATCATGTGACAATCCTTCCGTTTACGCGGCTTCAGGGTGGTCCTATGGATTATACTCCGGGTATTTTCATGATGGATGTGGAGAAACTCAATCCTGACAACAAGTCCCATGTCAATGCCACCATCGCCAACCAGCTGGCCCTGTATGTGACGATGTATTCCCCTCTGCAGATGGCTGCAGACCTTCCGGAACATTATCAGGCTCATTTGGACGCGTTCAGGTTCATCGAGGACGTGGCCGTGGATTGGTCGGAGAGTCATTATCTTCTTGCAGAGCCGGGAGACTATATAGTCATTGCCCGCAAGGCCAAGAATCCTTCCGAGGGCAAGCCTCAGTGGTTCATCGGCGGAGTGACGGATGAGAATGCCCGTACCGTGGAGTTTTCGCTCGATTTCCTCGAACCGGGCAGGAAATACGAAGCCACAATCTATGCTGATGCCAAGGATGCGGATTACAGGACCAATCCGACGGCTTACGAAATTTCGGACAGGAAAGTCACTTCCAAGACGAAACTCAAACTTGCAATGGCTCCGGGCGGCGGCTTCGCCGTTTCCATCAGAGAAATCGACTGATGCTGCGCTTCGCCGCCTGTCATCCTGACCGAGCAAAGCGAGTGGAAGGATCTGCCTTGCAGCCTCTCCTTTCATCGAAAAAGAGGAATGGAAAAACGCTCATGCTAACAAAAACGCATTCGCTGCCTTTTCCATTCCTCTTTTCTTTATCCAAACGCTGGCATCATGGATGCTCTTCTGTCGTCCTGAGCGCAGCCGAAGGACCTGCTGCTTTAGCCCTTCTTTGCCCGAAAGAGGAATGGAAAAACGCTCATGCTATCGAAAAACGCATTCGCTGCCTTTTCCATTCCTCTTTTTTTTGTCCAAACGCTGGGATGCAGAAAGAAGGCTTTCCTGACTCCTCAAGCATACTTTCTGTAACCTCGAGCGTCAGTCGAGAGGTCTGATGGCAGAGGCAGATTCCCCGGCTTCGGTCCTCCGGACCTCCGCTCGGAATGACATTGCAACACCCTCAGACCTCCCGCCAGGAATGATAGAAAAAGCAAAAACCGTCGGAAAGAGAAATTCTTTTCCCGGTTTTTCTTTTTTTGAATGTCCATCGTTTGCTTTATTCTTATTTTTGTCTTGCGGCGATGCTGATG
>CALVDU010000079.1 GCA_944326375.1 uncultured Bacteroidales bacterium
GCATCATGAAAAGAACAGCATCAGTTGTTGCGGCGGCGCTGGTTGCGCTGGCTGCATTCGCCCAGGGACCTCGCCCTGAAAAGCAGGATGGGGAGAGAAAGCCTCTGACGCCTGAAGAGCGCATTGAAATGAAGGTAAACTTCATGAAGGATTCACTTGGGCTTACCGATGAACAAGCAGCGGAACTCACTTCCATATTCACAAAACAGCAGGAAGCCATGGCGGCTGCCAGGGAATCATTCCGGCAGGAGATGGAAAAGATAAGGACGGAGTGCAGTGCATCCGTCGGGGAAGTGCTCACTCCGGAGCAGCAGGAAAAATATTCTGAAATGCCGAAGGGGCCGAGACCTCAGCCAGGAATGCACCGGCATCATCCGAGGCACGATGAAGGCTGCCGCAGTGCAGGGCCATGCCAGTATCCTATGCCTTCTCAGCCACCTGTGAATGACATACAGCAATAGGCATCAATATAACAAGGCAAGCGACCGGGAATCTGTTGGGTTTTCGGTCGCTTGTCATTTGTTCCGGACACTGAATTCGCAGCCGCACCAGGTCTGGTTGTAGAAATTATATTCTTTTATGAGGGCGTTGCGCCGCTCCTGCAGGCCGCCCTTCCTCCAGTTCATTCCCCACCACATCACGTTGCCGAAATGCGAGGCGGCTTCCTCTCCGGCGGCATTTATCTGTTCGAGACTCTTCCAGCGGGACGAGGCAAGGGTTGTAGCCATGACCCGGATTCCGTTCCTATGGGCATATTCCGCCGTCCTGAATAACCTTATCCTGAAACATTGCAGGCATCTTCTGCCCCTTTCAGGTTCATTTTCCAGTCCGCTGACTTGTCTGAGCCATTCTTCGTGGTCATAATCGGCGTCGATGACCTGAAGGCCGAGTGTTTCCGCATATCGGGTGCATTCGTTCTTTCGGATGAGATACTCTTCTTCGGGGAAAATGTTGGGGTTGCAGTAATAGATTACGGGAGTTATGCCGCTGCGCATCATGGCTTCGACGATTGCCGAGGAGCAGGGGGCACAACAAGTATGGAGGAGAACAGTCCGTTCTCCTCCAGGTGCTTCCAAAATATCCGGACAGGATGCCATCAGAGCGTGAGGCACCATCCGAACGGGTCTTCAATTTCACCGTCCTGTATGCCTCTTATCATCTTGTAGAGTTTGAGGCTCTTCGGCCCGCACTGGTCTTTGGAGCCGAACAGATAAGGCGTTACCTCTGACGATTCGAGCGCAGGCCTGTCGTCGATGCGGTAGACAGGAGTGATGACGACTGCAGTGCCGCATTCCCCGACTTCCTCGAACGAGGAAAGTTCCTCTACCGGGACCGCACGTCTTTCTACCGTCATTCCCAGTTCCTTGGCCACAGTTTCGAGAGACTTGTTGGTAATGGACGGAAGAATCGAGTCGGATTTCGGAGTGATATAGGAATTGCCCCTGATTGCGAAGAAGTTGGACGAACCGAACTCGTCGATGTAGCGATGCTCGGCAGGGTCGAGGTACAATACTGCCTCATATCCAAGTTTGTGTGCGAGGTTGTAGGAATAGAGCGAAGCCGCATAGTTGCAGCCCAGTTTGAAGCTTCCGGTGCCGTTGGGGGCAGCCCTGTCATAGTCGCGGGAAATTACCGTGTATGACGGTTGGAGCGTGCCGCCCGTATATGCTCCCACCGGTGCGCACAACATCAGGAACAGGCATTCCGTCGATGATTTCACGCCCAACTGGGGATTTGTGCCGATAAGCGTAGGACGCAGATACATCGATGCCTGGGAGCCGTAAGGAGGGAGGAAGTCGATGTTCTCCTTTACCACCCTTACACACATTTCGATGAACAGTTCGATGGACGGGGCTGCGATGCCGATGAAGTTGGCCGACCTCTGGAGACGTTTTGCGTTTTCCTCCGGCCTGAAGATCCTTACCTTTCCGTCGGCGCCTCTGAATGCCTTGAGTCCCTCGAAGCATTCCACGCTGTAATGGAGGGCACCAGCAAATGCGCTTATCGTCAGGTTGTCGTCAGTGTGGCTTTCCACTGCACCCCATTCGCCGTCCTTGTAGGAGCAGCTCAAAATCGTGTTCGTCTTTCTGTAGGCGAAGCCGAGTTTTGTCCAATCCAAATTTGCCATAGTCCGTTATATTAAGATTTCAAACAATTTGTTGTTTTCGTTGATGTATTCGTATGTCACGCCGTTTGCGTCCATCCTGTGTATGAGGGCTTCGTATGCCTCCCTGCTTTCCACTTCAATGCCTATGAGCGCAGGACCGTCCTCCTTGTTGGTCTTCTTCGTGTACTGGAACATTACGAGGTCGTCGCTCGGTCCGAGATTGTCCCTGATGAATGAGAGGAATGCGCCCGCCCTTTGAGGGAAACTGACTATGAAATAGTGTTTCAGACCTTCGTAAAGCAGGGATTTTTCCCTGATTTCTTCGGTGCGGGTGATGTCGTTGTTGCTTCCGCTGACGATGCATCCGACCCTCTTGCCCTTTATCTTGTCGGCATAGAACCTCAATGCGGCAACTGCGAGGGCTCCAGCAGGTTCCACCACAATTGCGCTTTTGTTGTACATGTCGATTATGGTGGTGCATACGGCTCCTTCCGGAACTATTACGATGTCATCGAGGACCTTCCTGCAGATTTCGTATGTGAGTTCTCCGGCTTTTTTTACGGCCGCCCCGTCCACGAATTTGTCTATCTGCTCAAGTTCCACGATTTCTCCCTTTTCGATTGCGGTCTTCATGCAGGGTGCCCCCGCAGGTTCGACTCCTATGATCTTGGTCTGCGGAGAGGCGGATTTCATGTATGCCCCCACTCCGGATGCAAGTCCTCCGCCGCCTATCGGGATGAAAAGGTAGTCCAGAGGTTTTTTCATCTGTTTTTCTATTTCAAGCCCTATCGTGGCCTGTCCCTCTATGATTTTCTTGTCGTCGAACGGAGGAATGAAGGTCTTGCCTGACTTGCGTGCGTATTCTACCGCTTCCTTGTTGGCTGCGTCGAAGGTGTCCCCTGTCAGCACGATGTCTATGTATTCCTTGCCGAACATCCTGACCTGTTCGATTTTCTGCTTCGGCGTCGTCGTGGGCATATAGATCGAACCCATGATGTGCAGTTTGTTGCAGGAGAATGCCACGCCCTGGGCATGGTTGCCGGCGCTGGCGCATACTATTCCATGCCTGAGTTCGTCCGGCGGTATTGTCCTGATTTTGTTGTATGCCCCGCGGATCTTGTAGGAACGCACGATCTGGAGGTCTTCACGCTTGAGGTAGACTTCTGCACCGTATTTTTCCGAAAGGTCTGCATTCGGGGTCATCGGTGTCGGTTCTATGATTTCGTCGAGGATTTTTGCCGCAGTCACGACAGAATCCACGCTTGGAAGGTATCCGGTTTCAGCCATAATGCTATTTTAGTTGAATGTATCCCAACAAAGATATGGAAAATTACGCGAAAATGCACCGCTTTCAGTCCAATATTATGAGGACAGGGGCGGGATGGCTGAATTCTAAGGTTACGATATCGGCATTTGTCCTGTTGAGCGTGGCCTTCCACCAATTGTCGAAGACCACGCCGTCGGTTGCCCATTCCAGTCCGGAAGACTTGATGCGCAGGGAGGTGTCGGCGGTGAATATGGACATGGAACGTCCTGTGCCGCAGTGTATTTCGCCGGAATCAGTCATGGCGAAGGCTGTTGAATGGTCTGAGACGGCTTCCATTCTTATGCCCCGTTCCTCGAGATTGAAATCCTTTGCGTAGGTCATCAGCAGGGACAGGTTCCCTATGGTGTGGTCCTCCCGTTTCCCTGACGCACCGAGGATGGTAATCTGCGAAACGTCCTGAATTTCTTCGAGTACATGTTTTACTGCTTTCGTGAGGTCATTCGTCTCCTGCTCGGTGACCCTGACGAGTTTTCCGCCGAATTTTTTTGCGGTTGACGGTTTCAGGGAGTCCATGTCTCCGATTATGACATCGGGCTGTCTGCCGGGCTCCCCGAAAATTTTTCCCATGTTGCGGAAATAGGCTTCGGCGGCCCCGTCGCAGCATACGATGAAGTCTGCCGTCTGTATCAGGTAGCGGGGATACGGCTTTGCCGGGAAATCCCCGTTGCATATTATGGCTACGGATTTTCCCATGTGCTAAACTGCGTATTTGTCGATGATTTCGGAAGATGTGCCTTTGGTCAGGGTGTATGACGTGCAATCCCTGAAGCCTTTGAGGAAGTCTTCGACAGGCATGCGCTTCTTTCCTGCGAGCTGGACTTCCTTGAGAAGCAGGGCCGTGTCCGCAGTCTTGACTGCAATGAATGTCTTTCCGTCGGAAATGATTGCCCCGGCGGAAATTCCCGCAGTCCCCGCAACACCGGCAGCCCCGTAAATGCCGAACCCTGAAGCCGCAGCAGAAGCCTCTGCAATCAGTTTTTCAGTATCTTCCGCATTCAGTTGTGCACTCTCAAAAATCTTCAGCTGGGTTTTTACCCCGTCCTTTTCCAGTTCCGTGAATGCTGCAGGATATGGGCTGAGTCCCCGGATGAGGTTATGGATTTCCTTTGTCGGACGCTCCCAGTCGATATGGCACAGTTCCCGGGTGATTTTAGGCGCTGGACGCAGTTGTTCCGAACCTTGTATGAAAGACTTTTGTGGCCGGAGTTCCACCTTGCCGTCTATCAGGGCATCCACGGTCTGAACGACTGTCCTTGCACCTGTTTCCATGAGTTTGTCGTGGACGGTGCCTGCATTGTCGCTTTCGTCTATCATGCACTGTTCCCTGAATATGATGTATCCGGTGTCCATGCCCTCGTTTATCATGAATGTCGTGACTCCCGTGTAACGGTCACCGTGGATTACCGCCCAGTTTATCGGGGCAGCACCGCGGTATTGCGGAAGCAGGGCAGCGTGGAGATTGAATGTGCCGAGCCTCGGCATGCTCCACACCTCTTTCGGAAGCATCCTGAATGCCACTACCACAAAAAGGTCGGCCTTGAATGCCTTTAATTGCTCAAGGAAGTCCGGATCTTTCAGCGAAGTCGGCTGGAGTACAGGTATATTGTGCTCCACTGCATATTTCTTGACTGCACTTTCGCTGATTTTCTGACCCCTGCCCACCGGCTTGTCAGCCACCGTGACCACGCCGACTACATTGAAGCCCTTTGCAATCAGTTCATCAAGCGGTTTCACGGCGAATTCCGGCGTGCCCATATATACTATGCGCGTCTTTTTCAGTCTTCCCATTACGGTATTCCTTATTTTCTTGAAGAAGGACGAGAACCTTTCCGTGTTTATCAGAGATTTGTCGTTTATGGCGTTCCATGTGAATGCCATGCCGATAGGGAGCAGCACGAGTGAGGATATGAACACTCCCGCAGCCGCAGAAATTGCTCCGTCTTTAGCCAGTTTCACTCCAGTTATGTCCACGACCCAGTACAGCACGAAGAACAGCACGGCTATGATTGCAGGGGTACCCAAGCCTCCTTTGCGTATCAGGGCTCCGAGGGGAGCACCGATGAAGAAAAAGATGAAGCATGCAAGAGAAAGGGCGAACTTTTTCAGCATTTCCACATCAATTCTTCTCAGGAAGAATGAGTATTGTGCCTTTTCCCTGTTGAATGTCGTCAGTGTCCCTATGTATTCGTTGGCCCTTGCTATTGCCGTCTGCGTGCCCGCTATTTCGGATTCCAGGCTTCTCCATTCCATGAAACCTTCGTACTCGAACGGCCCTTTGGGCTGTTCCGTCTTCGACGTGTCCAGTTGCTGATGGTACCGCAGAGACCTGTCGTTGTATGCCCTGATCATGTGCTCTGCCTTCATGTCGGCACTGAGGGTACCGATTGAATCATGTTCGTGCCTGAGCTGTTTCAGATCCATGGAGCGCGCTTCGTTGCCGAACCGCGCTTCATCAGACTTGGAGAAAGCATAATTCTCCAGGGGGATGACCATCGACTGGTTGTTGAACTCCACTTTCTGGAGCGTGAGCGTGGTGTCCCGGTATTTTTTCGTGTTGGTCTCCTCGTAGTTGGAGCCGTTGTACATGGTGAAGGTCAGGTATGTCTTGTCTTCCGACATCTTCATCATGGCCGAATCGGCGAGGGTCAGGCTGGTATTCCCTTTGTTCTTGGTGTGGTCATAGACCATCACCCCGTACATCATTCCCGTTTCCTCATTGCGCTTGTCGACGCGAAGAATATAGCCGTCAATCCCGTCATAGAATGTGCCTGTCGGAATCTTGATTTCTTCCTTCGTGCGTCCGATATCGTCCCTCAAGGTGAAAATCTTGTTGTATGCCACAGGAATCAGGTCATTGGCAGCAAAAAAGGCTCCGATGCTTATTATGGCGGAAACAACTATCAGGGGCATCAGGACTCTCGACAGCGATATCCCGGCAGCCTTTATGGCAAGCAGCTCATTGTTTTCTCCCATGTTCCCAAGAGTCATGACGGATGACAGCAAGGTGGCGAGGGGCAGGGAAAGGGGGAGAAGCGTGGCGCTCCCCCATCCGAGAAATTCCAGTATTACTTTAAGACTTAATCCTTTGCCTACGAGTTCGTCTATGTACAGCCACAGAAACTGCATCATCAGGATGAAAATGACGATGAACAGAATCGCTACGAACGGTCCTATGAATGACGTGAGTATGAATTTGTCCAATCTTTTCATCCTTGTGGCTTCTGTCTTGTTTTGGATCTCGTGGCAGGGAAATGCGGGAAAGCTTTATTTTCCGGTCGCAAGCCTGAGCATGGTGTCCAGAGCCTCTCCGAGCCCTTCGAGGTTCTTCCCTCCTGCAGTTGCCAGTCCAGGCTGTCCTCCGCCTCCGCCCATGATGGCCTTTGCGGCCTCTCTCACGTCCTTTGCGGCGTCATGGCCCGCAGCGACGAGATCAGGGGAGTACATCAGCAGCAGTTGTGGCTTGCCGGAAGCCTCGAATGCTCCTATGAGGGCGAAGTTTTCGACCTCTTTCTGCATCAGGAAGGCCACGTTCTTTGCCATGGCAGGATCAACCGGGTGCTCGATGGTGACGACCTTTATGCCGTTTATCGATTTTGCATTCTCTATGAGGGAATTCTTGAGTGTGACGGCCTTTTCCCTGGCCACCTTTTCGAGTTCTTTCTTGAACGAGTCGTTCTCGTCGATGAGTTTCCTGATTGCAGTCCCCAGATCGGAAGCGTTGTTGAAGAGGGTGCGGAGTCCGCGGAGGGTGTTTTCCATTGCGTCCACCACAAATTCTGCATATTGTGCGGTTGTAGCCTCAATCCTCCTCACGCCTGCGGCGATTGCCGATTCCGACACGATTTTGAAGAAGCCGAGCTGACCCGTTGCAGCGGCGTGCGTGCCTCCGCACAGTTCCACGGAGTCGCCGAACCTGACGATTCTGACCCTGTCGCCGTATTTTTCGCCGAACAGGGCCATTGCGCCCATTGCCTGGGCCTCTTCCATTGTGGCATTCCTGTTCTCGCAAAGAGGATAGTTCTTGCGGATGAGGGCGTTGACCCTTTTTTCCACGATGTCAATCTGCTCGTCGGTCAGTTTCTCGAAATGCGAGAAGTCAAACCTGAAATATTTGTCGGAGACGAAGGAGCCCTTCTGTTCCACATGTGTTCCGAGGACTTCCCTCAATGCCTTGTGCAGCAGGTGGGTGGCCGTATGGTTGTCGGCTATGTTCTGTCTCCTTTCGGCGTCCACGGCAAGGGTGAATTTGCCTGTGCAGTCCGCAGGGATGCGCTCTGCAATGTGGATTGAAAGGTTGTTTTCCTTTATCGTGTTGATGATGTTGATTTTCTCTCCGTCGGCGGCAATGATGTAGCCCGTGTCACCGACCTGACCTCCCATTTCTGCGTAGAACGGGGTTTTGTCGAAGACGAGCTGGTACATCGTCCTGTTCTTCGCTTTTACGGTCCGGTGTTTCACGAGTACTGCATCCTTTGTTTCCGTGGTGTCGTAGCCGAGGAATTCCACGCTTTCGCAGTGGTGGAACTCCGTCCAGTCGCCTGACTCTATTGCAGTGGCGTTGCGGGCACGTTCCTTCTGTTTCTGCAGTTCCTTTTCAAAGCCTTCCAGATCTATTGTGAAGCCCTTTTCCGAAGCGATGAGTTCACTCAGGTCAATCGGGAACCCGAATGTGTCGTAGAGCACGAAAGCGTCCTCCCCGCTGATTGTCTTGTTGTCTCCGGCTTTTTCCATGAGGTTGTCCATGAGCCTTATGCCGCGGTCGAGCGTCCTGAGGAACGCCATTTCTTCCTCGCGGATGGCTTTCTCCACAAGGGTCTGCTGTTTCACGAGTTCAGGGTAGAATTCGCCCATGTCGTCGACCAGCTGCCCCACGAGGCGGCATATGAACGGCTCGTTGAATCCGAGGAACGTATATCCGTATCTGACGGCCCTCCTGAGGATTCTGCGGATGACGTACCCTGCTTTTACGTTTGACGGCAACTGGCCGTCCGCAATCGAGAAACTGATTGCCCTGATGTGGTCTGCGATTACCCTCATCGCCACTTCCGTGTCTGCGGATTCGTGGTATTTGTGTCCTGAAAGTTCCTCGATTCTGGCAATCATCCCGGTGAAGATGTCCGTGTCGTAGTTGGAGGTCTTGCCCTGAAGGGTCATGCACAGGCGTTCGAAGCCCATCCCGGTGTCCACGTTCTTGTGGGGGAGAGGTTCGAGTTCCCCGCTTGCCTTCCTGTTGAACTGCATGAACACGAGGTTCCATATTTCGATTACAAGGGGATGGCCGGTGTTGACCATTTCCTGTCCCGGGACCTTGCTCCTTTCTTCATCGCTCCTGAGGTCCACATGGATTTCGCTGCACGGACCGCATGGACCCGTGTCGCCCATCTCCCAGAAGTTGTCGTGCTTGTTGCCGAACAGGATGCGGTCTTCCGGAAGGTATTTTTTCCATTCTTCAAGGGCTTCCGTGTCTTTTGCCGTGCCGTCCGCCTCATCTCCTTCAAACACTGTTGCATAGAGGCGGCTCTTGTCTATTCCGTAGACTTCCGTCAGGAGTTCCCATGCCCATGCGATTGCCTCAGCCTTGAAATAATCCCCGAAACTCCAGTTTCCGAGCATTTCAAACATGGTATGGTGGTAGGAGTCATGCCCCACTTCTTCGAGGTCATTGTGTTTTCCGCTCACGCGCAGGCATTTCTGGCTGTCAGCCACACGTTTGCTCTTCGGTACCGCATTGCCGAGAAAATAGTCTTTGAACTGGTTCATCCCGGCATTCGTGAACATGAGCGTCGGGTCATTTTTGACGACCATAGGCGCAGACGGGACTATGGTGTGGCCTTTTGACTGGAAAAAGTCGAGAAAGGCTTTCCTTATTTCTTTTGATGTCATTATTCCGTTGTTTTTTTCGGTTCAATCCGCCGTTGCCCGAAGCACCGGCAAAATATCTTGCAAAAGTACAATAATTTTTACAAAAAAAGAGTATATTTGCGCCCATGCCGAAATATATTTTCAACATAGATACCCTTTCGTACGAGGAAGTGCGCCGTTCGCGCCGTTTCAGGATGACCAAAGGTGCGGTTCTTTTCGCCGGAAGCATCCTGATGGCCGTGTTCTGGCTGTGGCTTTATTCCAGCGTGCTCGGATTCAGCCTGCCAAAGACCAGGGCATTGGAGAAGGCGAATGCAAGACTTTTGTCGAAGATGGAATTGCTCGCACGCCAGGTCGAGAAAGACGGAGAATATCTGGCTTCGATGCAATTGAGGGACAATGACATATATCGTTCCATATTCGGAATGCACGAAATTCCTTCGGAAATTCGGAATGCCGGTTTCGGCGGCGTTGACAGGTATGCCTATCTCGACGGGATAGACAGGACGGGGATTCTGAAGGAGACGGAAATGAGCCTGGACATCCTCAGCAGGAAAGCATGTGTCCAGAGCACTTCTTTCGATGAAGTTGAGGCAGTGGCCAAGAAGGCGGACAACATGGCCGCCTGCATCCCTTCCGTCCCTCCGATTGTTCCGGACCGGGCGGCATACAGGGTATCGAGTTCGTTCGGATACCGTTCCGATCCGTTCACGGGAAATTCCAAACGCCATACCGGAATGGACTTCGCCACCAGAATAGGCAACAGGGTCTATTCCACTGCTGACGGCGTTGTCGAGTCAATCCGCAATGACCGTTTCGGATACGGCAACTATGTGGTCGTGGACCACGGTTTCGGCTATAAGACCCGTTATGCACACATGTCGCAGATAACGGTAAAGGAGGGCGATGAACTGAAAAGAGGCCAACTTGTCGGGTTTTCGGGCAATTCCGGCAGATCATCCGGTCCGCACCTCCATTACGAGGTCATCTACAAGGGGAATTATGTCAACCCCATCAAATACATGGACCTCGATATGGCTGTTGATGAGTATTCCTCACTTGTGGAAAGGGCCGGTTCATGAGCCGTAAGGGAAAGTATATATTCGACAATGATGATTTCAAGGTCAGGAAGGATGAGCGGAAGGCGGTCACGTTCCTGAAGACTTTTCTGATGCTCATTGTGGCGAGCATTTCGCTTACGGTCGTGTATTATCTCGTGTTTTCCTTATTTTTCAGCACTGACAAGGAACGCAGCCTCAGAAACGAGAACAGGATGATGGAGAAGATGTATCCTGAAATGCAGAAACGGGCAGATCTGCTTTCCGATGTGGTGTCCGGGCTGAGGCAGAGGGATGATGCCATATATGAGGATATCTTCAATACTGCCGCACCGGATATGGACCGTCTGCTTTCTGTGGAGCTGCTGCCGCTGGCGGACTCTCTTGACGGAGCCGGCATTGTCAGGCTGACCGAAGCGAAGGCGGACATGCTGATTGCGAACGCTAGGAAAGTGGAGGAGAATCTGCGCAAAGTTTTTGAAATAAGTTCCCGGGAGGATTTTTCCATGCCTCCGATGTATCTTCCTCTTGAAAAATTTTCCCTTACCAGGACAGGGGCGTCCATAGGAAAGAAGATAAATCCGTTCTATAAGGTGCCGAGCAGGCATGACGGCATGGATCTCCTTGCTTCGCCGGGTGACAGCGTGGTGGCATCTTCGGCAGGTACCGTGGCTGAAATCATCCGGTCTTCCAAGGGCCTCGGGAATGTAGTGGTGATTGATCACGGCAACGGATACAGGACAAGATATGCGCATCTTACGGATATAAGAGTTTCCCGGGGACGGCATCTTGAAAAAGGTGACTTTATCGGGTGTGTCGGAATGACAGGCAATACTTTCGCTCCTCATCTGCATTATGAGGTCTGGCGGGACACGACTGTGATGGATCCGGTCAACTTCTTTTTCGGTTCAATAAACCCGTATGAGTATTCCAGCATGTTCATCGTGTCGGTGATTACGGGACAATCCCTGGATTAGGTATGCGTAAACTTTATTACAGCAGCGGCGAAGTCGCCGACATTCTGGGGGAGAGCGTCACTCTTGTCCGTTTTTGGGCCAATTCCTTCAGCCGGTTCATACGTCCCGGAAGAAATGCAAGGGGCAACAGGATGTTCACCGCCGAGGATGTGGAGATGTTCAAGAGGATACATTATCTTGTGAAAGTGCGCAGGATGACGCTTGAGGGCGCTGCCGGACGGTTGAGGGACGAGGGCAGGAAAGTGGCTGCGGAAGTCCGTGTCATAGAGTCTCTCAAGGAAATAAGGGCAAGGCTCGCCGATGTCCGCAAATCAATGGATACTATATAATATGTATGTAAAGGACATTACCGGTGCCATAGAGGAGTTCGCTCCTCTCGGCATACAGGAAAACTGGGACAACAGCGGATTGTGCATCGGTTCCCCGTCAGCGGAAGTCACGTCCGTGACAATAGGTCTGGATTGTACGCCGGAACTCGTGGATGAAGCGATCCGTACCGGCTCCGACATGATAGTGACCCATCATCCGCTGATCTTTTCAGGACTAAAGAAAATTTCTCCGGACGACCCTGTCGGATTGGCCGTCATAAAGGCAATCAGGGCCGGCATCAATGTGTATGCCGCACATACGAATGCCGACAAGGTGCTTTCCGGGGTCAGCGGGGCCATGGCCGAAAGGCTCGGTCTCGGGAATGTCAGGATTCTCGATGAGGAAGACGGCGGCGTGGGGCTCGGTGTCATCGGAGAGTGGGCGGAGCCGAAGACGGCCGGAGAGGCAGTAGCGTTTGTCAAGGAAAGGTTCGGACTGAAATCGCTCAGGACTTCCCGTCCGGCCGATGTCCCGATAAGCAGGGTGGCCATGTGCGGGGGAGCAGGTTCGTCTCTCATAGGGAAGGCCCGTTCCGCCGGTGCGCAGCTGTACCTGTGCGGCGACGTGTCATACCATCACTTTTTCATGCAGACCGTGAAAAATGACTTCATGATAATGGATATAGGTCATTATGAGAGCGAAAGGGATATAGTTGAAACATTATTTTCTCTCATAAAGAAAAAATTTCCTAACTTTGCGGTTCGCATCGCGGACAATTCAAACAGTAATCCGATATATTATTTTTAAGCGATATGGCTAAAAAGACAAAAAAAATCGAAACTCCCATAGACCAGAGGGAGACATTCGTGTCGATACAGAAGAGTTTTGCGGATTCCGGACTCAGCGTTGAGGAAAAACTCAAGACCCTGTATGCCCTGCAGCAGGCCGATACCGAGATTGACAAGATCCTGCAGTTGCGCGGGGAACTTCCTCTCGAAGTCGAGGCTCTGGAAAACGAACTGGCTGACCTGAAGGCGAAGTCCCAGAACATTTCTCTCCAGATCGACGACTGCAACAAGAAGATAACCGAATACAAGCACAACATCGCCGAGTGCGACGCCCAGCTTGAAAAATACCGGTCCCAGATAGACAATGTGGCCAATAGCCGCGAATACGATTCACTGAACAAAGAAATTGAAAATCAGGGACTTCTCCGTGCCATTGCAGAAAAGAACATTGACGAGACCAAGGCTGCCATAGTGGCCAAGAAGTCCGATATGGAACTCATAAAGGAAAAGATCGCCGTCAAGGGAGAAGACCTCAAGGCCAAGCAGGAGGAACTGTCCACCATCGTGGAGTCCACTGCTGCAGAAGAGGAAAGGCTCCGCGCCAAAAGGGAGGCATGTGCCGAGAAGATAGATGCCAGGACCATGAGCGCGTACGAGAGGATCAGGAACAGCTGCAACAACAAGCTCGCCGTAGTTTCCGTATTCAACGGCGATTCATGCGGCGGCTGCTTCAACACTATTCCTCCGCAGAGGCTCATAGACATAGCATCCAACAAGAAAATGATAATCTGCGAATATTGCGGACGTATTTTGGTGAATCCTGATTTTGAATAGACGGGACCATGCCTGAAGACGGAAGACGAAGATACTCCAAGAATAAGGCGTCCGTAAATCTTGATACTCTCGGGCTTGAAATGGGCAACCAGCCGCCTCAGGCCCTGGATGTTGAGGAGGCGGTCATAGGAGCGCTGCTTGTTGAGCCAAACTGCGTGGATGATGCAGTGGAAGAACTTACCCCGTCCTGCTTTTACAGTGAAAAGCACAGGATGATATACGAGGCAATAGTTTCTCTTGTCAACGAGCATACTCCGATAGACCTGCTTACGGTCACGCAGAAACTTCAGTCGCAGGGGAATCTTGAGATTGTGGGCGGTGCGGTCGTCCTTGCCGGGATGTCCCGCAAGATCGGTGCTGCCGCACACATCGAATCATATATCAAGATCCTGAAGGAGAAATGCATCCAGCGCGAACTGATCACGGCGTCCTATGAGATTCTGAAGCATTCGTACGACAGCAGCGTCAATGTCGATTATCTTATCGACATGGCTCAGACAAAGATATTCGCTGCCATCCAGAACAATGTGAAGAAGGATGTCCAGGAGTTGGGTTCCGTCATCAATCAGGCTCTTGCGGATATAGAAAAACAGCAGAATTCCACCGGGCTCAGCGGTGTGCCTTCCGGTTTCCCTTCTTTGGACAAGGTCACTCTCGGCTGGCAGCCGTCTGACCTCATAATCCTTGCGGCGAGGCCGTCGATGGGAAAAACAGCCTTCGTGGTGAATGTGGCGCGGAATGCTGCGGTGGACCATCATATGCCGGTGGCTCTTTTTTCCCTTGAAATGCCCGCTATCCAGCTTGCCAAGCGTATGATGGTATCCGAGACCGGACTTTCTGCGGACAAGATCAAGGGAGGTTCGAAACTCGAACCATACGAGTGGGTGCAGCTCGAAGAAAAATTGAAGGATCTTGCGAAAGCCCCTCTGTACATCGATGACACTCCGTCACTGCCTGTCATGGAATTCCGTTCGAAGGTAAAGCGTCTGGTAAAGCAGAAGGGCGTGCGCCTCGTGATCGTCGACTACCTCCAGCTTATGCAGGGCCCATCCGAACTCAGGGGAATGAGGGAGCAGGAAGTGGCGTCCATATCGAGGACGCTCAAGGCAACTGCCAAGGAAATGAATGTGCCGATCATTGCCCTTTCCCAGTTGAGCCGTGATGCTGTCAAGAGACAGGGAGGAAACAACAAGCCCCAGTTGAGCGACCTCAGGGAATCCGGTTCCATAGAACAGGACGCCGATATGGTGCTTTTCGTGCACAGGTACGATTACCAGGGATTCGACAGCAATCCTGAGAATGTGGGAAAGACCGACCTTATCATCGCCAAGCACAGGAATGGTGAGATCGGGGAGATTCCGCTGATGTTCAGGGCTTCGGAAGTCCGGTTCGTAGATATGGAAGATGCTCTTGTCGCCCAGTCCTTCGTCCCTATGTCATCCATGATGAATGATGATCCTTTTGCTTCCGGAGGCGGGGACGCATCAGATTTCGGAAGCAACACAGAATTTGAATGACATGTCTTTCCTGCTCAAAATCCTTGTGTCCGTCCATCTGTGCCTTGCGGCCGCCGTATCCTGGTCCCAGACCAAATCCTGGTCAGAAGGCGGGTGTGTCCCCGTAATGGATGTCTCTTCGGGGGATTCGCTGGCGTATCAGGCAGGTGAAGTGCTGTCTTTCACGATACATTACGAGTGGGGTGCCATTGATTCAGACGTGGGTTGGGCCAATGTGGTGCTCGACACGTCGAGGCTGAACGGCAACAAGGTTTTCCACTGCCTGGCATACGGCAGGACCACAAAACTTTTTGACATATTCTTCAAGGTCCGCGAAAATTTCCAGTCGTGGTTCCTTTATGACGGTCTTCTCCCGATGAGGTTCACAAGGGATACGCATGAGGGCAAATACGTTTCCAGAAACACCTACGAGTACCGCAGGGGAGGGATTGCCGGAGACCATATCCGTGCGGACGTATATACTTCCACGAGCGGCGACCGGTACGCTGAACTTCCTCTGGACAGGTGCACCTTCGATCTCCCGTCGCTCTTCTTTTTTGCACGAAACATAGACTACAGCAGGGTCGTTCCTGACGTGAAGTACCCGATGACATTCGCGATAGATGATGACGTGTATAACGTTTATTTCATAATGAGGGGCAAGGAAGTCAAGAAAATAAAGGGTCTTGGCACTGTCAGGACGGTCAAGTTTTCCGTAAAGCTGCTTTCCGGCAATGTGTTTACCGGAGAGGAGGATCTTTCGCTGTGGATTACTGACGACGACAACCGGATTCCCGTGCTTTTCGAGGCCCCTATCCTTGTCGGAGTGGCTTCCGGCAGGCTCAAGGATTATGATGGCCTGAAGCATCCCTTCTCATCCCTGACAACAAAGTGACAAGCTATATGGCAAAAGACGATGTTTCCCACATCGGGAAAATAATAGAAATCACACCTGAATTCACGACCGTGGAGATAATCTCCTCTTCAGCCTGCGCATCATGCCATGCGAAAGGCCTCTGCGGCGTTTCTGAGGAAAAGGTCAAGGTAATATCACTGCCTACCGACCCTTACGCATCATATTCCACCGGCGACGAGGTCGAGGTGGTGATGAAGAAGTCGATGGGGTTGAAGGCCGTATGGATATCTTATGTGATTCCTTTGTTCATTTTAATGATTTTAATATTATCTTTGTCGTCCGTTACCGTGCACGAACTTTATGCGGGACTGATTGCGCTTGGCGGTGTGGCCCTGTATTATCTTCTGATATACCTGTTCCGGAACAGGCTGTCAAAGGATTTCGTGTTTTATATAAAGGAGAAATAACAAGTTAACCTTTAAATAATGACAACAACAATTATCTGGACTATTGTAGCCATCACGGTTCTCGGGTTAGTGCTTGCCATAGTCCTCTATCTTATTGCCAACAAATTCAAGGTAGAGGAGGATCCGAGAATCGATGAGGTGGAAAAAGTGATGCCCGGAGCGAACTGCGGAGGATGCGGTTTTGCAGGATGCCGCGCTTTTGCGCAGGCATGCGTCAGTGCTCCGAACCTCGACAACAATTTCTGTCCCGTGGGCGGGAACGAGGTGATGAAAAAGGTTGCGGCCGTACTTGGCATGGAAGTCAAGGAGAAGGCTCCTATGGTAGCCGTTGTCCGCTGCAACGGCACGTGTGCCAACCGTCCGCGGACAAATGACTATGACGGCAGGCTGTCCTGCAAGGTGAAGTCAGCCCTCTACAGCGGAGACACGGGATGCTTCTACGGCTGCCTCGGTTGCGGCGATTGCGTGGATGCATGCCAGTTCGGTGCGCTCAGCATGGATCCCGAAACAGGTCTCCCGGTAGTGGACGAGGAGAAATGTACGGCCTGCGGGGCTTGCGTGAAGGCCTGTCCGAAGAAAATCATCGAACTCCGCAACAAGGGCCCGAAGGGAAGGCGTGTGTTCGTTTCCTGCGTAAACATGGAAAAAGGCGGAGTGGCCCGCAAGGCCTGCTCAGCGGCATGTATAGGCTGCGGAAAATGTGCGAAGGCATGTCCTTTCGGTGCAATAACCGTCGAGCACAATGTCGCATACATCGATTTCACGAAGTGCAAACTGTGCAAGAAATGCGTGGCAGAATGTCCTACAGGAGCAATTCATGCGGTAAATTTCCCTGTATTGCCGCCTAAGGCCGACAAACCTGCGGCTCCGGCGCAAGCCCCTGCGGCAGCACCTGCACCAAAAACGGAAAACAAGGAGGAGTAGAATATGAAGACATTTTCAATAGGCGGAGTGCATCCGGCAGACAGCAAGATTTCCGCAGGGTGCAAGATAGAGGTTCTGCCGGCTCCGAAGACGGTATACATATCAATGGCACAGCATCTCGGCGGCCCGGCCAAGGCTGTTGTGGCTGCGGGAGACAAGGTAAAGGCCGGACAGGTGATAGGTGAGCCTACGGGCTTCATTTCGGCGTATGTGCATTCTTCGGTTTCCGGTACAGTAAAGTCTGTGGGACTCCGCAAGGATATCGTAGGGATTCCTGTGGTTCATGTGGAGATAGAGGTTGAGGGCGACGAATGGGCAGACGGAATCGACACTTCCGACACCCTCGTGACCGCAATCCCTGATGATGCGAAATTCATCGTGGACCGCATAAAGAACAACGGTGTCGTAGGTCTCGGAGGAGCGACATTCCCTACCAATGTAAAACTCTGCCCGCCTCCGGACAAGAAGGCGGAAGTGCTGATTCTCAACGGTGCGGAATGTGAGCCGTATCTTACGTCCGACTACCGCATAATGATTGAGAAAAGCAAGCAGATTGTCGTTGGCGCTGCCCTTATGAAGAAAGTCCTTGGGGTGCAGAGGGTTGTCATAGGCATTGAGGAGAACAAGCCGGAGGCGATAAAGTCCATGACGGCAGCCGTAAATGAACTTGCAGCCTTGTCGGCAGATTACAGCGGAATAGAGGTTCAGACCCTGAAAAAGAAGTACCCGCAGGGCGGTGAAAAACAGCTGATTGACGCCATAATGCGTCGTCAGGTAAAGTCCATGGGGCTTCCGATAGACGTCGGAGCAGTTGTCCAGAACGTGGCCACGTCGCTTGCGGTATATGACGCCGTGCAGAAGAACAAGCCTCTTGTGGACAACACGATTACCGTTACCGGAGAATGTTTCCCTAAGCAGAGCAATCTCCTCGTGCGGGTCGGAACGCCGATATCCTATATTATAGACAGTCTCGGAGGTGTCCCTGCGGATGCCGTAAAGGTCATCAGCGGCGGACCTATGATGGGCAAGGCGATTTCCAATCTTGATGCCGCCACGCTGAAGGGTACATCGTCCCTGCTTTTCCTGACGGAAGCGCAGACTAGGAGAAAGCCGGAGACAAACTGCATACGCTGCGGCAAATGCGCCGAGGCTTGTCCTATGGGGCTCGAACCGTTCCTGCTCAACAAGCTCGCCCGCAACGGAATGATGGACGAACTCGAACAGAATGCCGTGCAGGATTGTATAGAATGCGGATGCTGCCTGTACACCTGCCCTGCTAACATTCCTCTCCTCGACACTATCCGTATAGCCAAAGGCGAGGTCATAAGAATCATAAGAAGCCGGACGGCTCCGAAGAAATGACAGGTAGAATTTTTAACAAGAAAAAATAAAGATGAACAAACTATTGGTTTCTCCGTCACCGCATATCCACAGCAGCCTTTCCACAAGCAGGCTCATGCTGGATGTGGTGATTGCTCTCTTGCCGTCCGTGATAGTGTCCGTCCTGTTTTACGGGTGGAACGCCATTGTCATTCTGGCAAGCAGCCTTATTTTCTGTGTCCTGACTGAATATGTCATTACAAAATATCTGATGAAGCAGAAGTCCACGATAGGGGACTGGTCGGCCGTGGTTACCGGCATTCTGCTTGCGCTCAACCTTCCTCCGAACGCTCCGTGGTGGGTGGCGATGATAGGCGCCTTCATTGCTGTGGGTGTAGCGAAAATGACATTCGGAGGTCTTGGACAAAACCTCTTCAACCCTGCCATTACCGGCCGTGTGTTCCTCCTGCTCTCGTTCCCTGCGATTATGACGTCGTGGAAACCTGTGGACGGGTTCCTTGGAGGGGCTGACGCCATTTCCGGAGCCACTCCGCTGGGGATAGTCAAGGAAGGACTCGCTTCCGGGATGACGCTCGACCAGATTTATGCCGAGCATAATTTCTCCTATCTACAGATGCTCTTTACCAACATCGGAGGCTCTGCCGGAGAAATTTCAGCGGTTGCCATTCTCATAGGTTTCATTTACCTTCTTGCACGCAAGGTAATCAGGCCTTATATCACCCTGTCCATACTCGTTACTGTGGCGGTCTTCTCCGGAATTTTCTGGCTTGTCGACCCTGCGCAGTACACCGACCCTCTGTTCAACCTTCTTACGGGAGGCGTGCTTCTCGGTTCGGTGTTCATGGCGACTGACTATGTGACGTCTCCTATGAGCGACAAGGGCGGAATCATATTCGGAGTCGGAATAGGTCTGATAACGATGCTGATAAGGTATTTCGGTTCATATCCTGAAGGAATGTCGTTCGCAATCCTCATCATGAACTCCACCGTTCCGCTCATCAACAAATTCTGCAAACAAAAGAAATTCGGGAGGGCTTGACCATGGCGATACAATCATCATTCAAAAACATGACTCTCTGCCTCTTTTCGGTATGTCTGATATGTTCGGCACTTCTCGCAGTGGTATATGCTGTCACTGCCGAGCCTATCGAGGCTGCTGCACAGGCGAAGACAAACAATTCAATCGCTGCCGTTGTCCCGTCCTTTGACGGTACGCCTGAAAAGGCAGAAATCGAGGTCGGCGGCAAGAAATACAATTATTATGCTGTCAGCAAGGATGGGCACCCTGTCGGATATGCCATAGAATCGTCTGCAGTCGGATTCAGCGGACCTGTGGTGATTATGGTGGGCATCACTGCCGAAGGCGTCATCTACAACACCTCCGTACTCTCGCAGAGCGAAACTCCGGGACTCGGGGCAAAATGTGTAGAGCCGGATTTTGCAGACCAGTTCAAGAATCTTGATCCGGCAGTGAAAGTTCTGAAAGTCGAAAAGGACGGGGGTGACATCGAGGCAATCACAGCCTCCACGATCACTTCAAGGGCTTATTGTGCAGCAGTAGAGACCGCAATGAACGTGTACAGGAGCATTGTGGCCAAGCCGGATGCTGCAGCCGTTCCTGAAGCCGCACCAGCCGCTGAAACGGCACCGGCATCTGCGGACGAAGATTCAAACCAGTAAAGGAGGAAAATCATGGGAAAATTTCAACTTATAACAAAAGGTCTTGTAAAGGAGAACCCTACTTTCGTCCTCCTTCTCGGAATGTGCCCTACGCTTGCCACCACGACATCCGCAATCAACGGAATGAGCATGGGGCTCGCAACGATGTTCGTGCTCGTGCTCTCCAACATGGCGATTTCCGCTGTCGCTCCGGTGGTTCCGGACAAGGTGCGCATTCCTGCATACATTGTCATAATAGCCACTTTCGTGACTGTGCTCCAGTTCCTTATGCAGGCCTATACTCCTGCCATATATGAGACTTTGGGCCTTTTCATCCCTCTCATCGTGGTAAACTGCATTGTCCTCGGACGTGCAGAGGCATTTGCGAACAAGAACAGCGTTGTCGATTCCGCATGTGACGGTCTCGGAATAGGACTCGGTTTCACCGTGTCGCTCACGATTCTCGGTACTGTCAGGGAAATCCTCGGCAGCGGCTCGGTATTCGGCTGGAAATTCATTTCAGGAGACGGCATCCTCGCCTTCGTGCTTGCTCCGGGAGCATTCCTGGTGCTTGCATACCTTATCGTGCTTTTCAGGAAAATTACGGCGAAGAAGTAGCCTCATTAAAATGACATTGTTATGGAATATGTATTCATTATAATATCTGCGATATTCGTCAACAATATCCTGCTTTCGCAGTTCATGGGGATATGCCCGTTCCTCGGCGTATCCAACAAATTGAGTACGGCCGTCGGAATGTCCGGGGCGGTATGTTTCGTGATAACCCTTTCCACCCTCGTCACGTATCTTCTGCAGGTGTATGTGCTGGATCCGCTGCACATAGGCTTCATGCAGACGATTTCTTTCATTCTCGTGATTGCTGCCCTTGTGCAGATGGTGGAGATTGTGCTCAAGAAAGTCAGCCCGGCCCTTTATCAGGCGCTCGGAATATTCCTTCCGCTCATCACGACCAACTGTGCAGTGCTCGGAGTGGCTCTCATGGTCGTCACAAAGGAATTTTCTTTCGGAGGTACCGAGCCGCACATGCTCAACCTCGGCGAATCCGTGGTGTTTGCATTCGCCACTTCGCTCGGTTTTGGCCTGGCGATGATTCTTTTCGCAGGTCTGCGCGAGCAGCTTTCCCTCAACAAGGTGCCTAAACCGTTCAAGGGAATTCCTATAGCCCTCGTGACTGCAAGCATACTTGCGATGGCTTTCATGGGATTTGCAGGCCTTGTATAGCGAATATGAAAGATATTTCACCAGACTTTATGCCCGGGTCGCCTGCCGAATGGTACGACCTGGGCGTTTTTTTTCGCATGAACAACCGGTTCGGCGAGGCCATGAATGCATTTGCCGAGGCGGCAAGGGCTGCCGAGGATCTAATGGCCGGCAGTGACGGTACGGATTCTTCCGGGGACACATGCGCCGAGAAAAAAAGAGAGCTGGAGCGTATCCGTACCAACTCCCTTGCTTCGCTGGATTTGCTGCGGGAAATCAATGGTTTCGTAAATACGGATCTTATGAATCCGTGAAATATAACCCACAATTAAACTTTAACTGTATGTCTTTTTTCAAGGAATTCAAGGACTTCGCTCTTAAGGGCAATGTCATGGACATGGCTGTCGGCGTAATCATCGGCGGCGCATTCAGCAAAATCGTCACGTCTCTCGTGAACGACATCATCATGCCTCCGATCGGACTTCTTCTCGGCAATGCCGACTTTTCAGACTTGAGAATCAATATTTCCAAGGTCCGCGACGTCATTTCCGGCACTGAAGCCGAGCCTGTTTACTGGAATTACGGTGCTTTCATCCAGCAATGCGTGGACTTTGCCATCCTTGCCTTCTGCGTTTTCCTGATGGTCAAACTGATGAACCGTCTGATGCGCAAGAAGGAAAATGCCCCGGCAACTCCGCCTGCCCCTCCTGCTCCGTCCAAGGAAGAGCAGCTGCTCACGGAAATCC
>CALVDU010000080.1 GCA_944326375.1 uncultured Bacteroidales bacterium
TCAAGGATATTCCCCGCGGCAAATATAGCCCTCAATATATGAAGGATCAGGAAGTTTCCGCAGATGAGAAGGATATTACGGCGACTGTCAGGTAAATGAGGATGGAGCCTGTTTTGGCTCCACCCTTCATCCGATAAGTTTTACTGTTTTGTGCCGTTGAGGTAAAGGCTGAAGAAGTTCATTATTTCTTCGCCGATGTCGAGTCCTGAAGTGGAGAGGGAATGCGTACCTCCTATCACTTCGTAAAGCCAAACATCATTGCCCTCGGCACCTCCGGTATATTTGTGGACGATTACCTGCACTCCGTTTTCCTCCGCCGGTCTCACTTCGGTAAGTTCATGTGTGCAACGGTTTATGGCTGCACGGTATCCGACTGCAAGAGGCACGGAAATGTATTCGCCCCAGCCGCCCGTATTGTCCGGGTCTCCTTTCCACATTGAGGTTTTGTCAGCCGTCCCGTGAAACTCCAGGAACGGGACTTGTTCCCTTGACTCAAAACTGTTCAGCATCCATTCCAATGTCAGTCCTGAAATGGAAGCGAATGCGGCGAATTCGTCAGGGACTCTGTCTGCCATAAGATAGCACATGTCCCCTCCGTTGGAATATCCGGAGCAGAACACGTTGTCCGGATTGAGCTTGTATTCGGAGACAATATGTCTGGCAAGGCTGCAGATGAATGCCACATCATCGGTTTTCATCCCCTTTTGTGCGGGATAGCCCACATTCCAGCCTGGTCTGCCGGTCGTGTCTTCCGCCCCTTGCGGGAAACATATCGCAAAGCCATGTCTCAGAGCGGCCTGTCTCATCCCGAACCTGTCAGGGTCTGCCTTGCCCTTGTAGCCGTGCATCATCATTACCAATGGGCGTGCCTCGTTCAGGTTGTCAGGGATCACGAGCCTGTATTCCCTGTCTGAACCTTTGTATTTGAAATGCATGAGGCTGTCTCCGTCGGGCAGTTCCGCTCCGGCGCAGACGGCGTGTGCACAAATGGCTGCTGCACACGTCAGTATGAACAGAATCCTTTTCATTTTCAGTCTCTCCGTGCCAGTCCGATATAATATAGAAGTGTGGCAAGTGAGCCGATTGCGGCTATCACGTAAGTGTATGCAGCCCATTTCAGGGCGTCTATTGCCATTGGCTGTGTATTTGCATCCGTAATGCCGGCATGGCTGAGCCATGCTACCGCTCTCTGACTCGCATTTATTTCCACCGGGAGTGTCACGAAGCTGAAAAGCGTCGTCGCTGCAAACAGGATGATGCCGAACCACAGCAATCCGGGAAACACATTCATCAGAAGCACGCCGAGGAGCAGTATCCACTGTACGATGTTCGAGGCAAAATTTACGACAGGCACGAGCGCCGATCTGAGTTTGAGCGGTGCATAACCTTTGGCATGCTGTACGGCGTGTCCGCATTCATGTGCAGCGACGGCCGCTGCAGCGACAGATCTGCTGGAATAGACTCCTTCGCTCAGGGCGACTGTCTTTGTCGTCGGATTGTAGTGGTCAGTGAGCATTCCCCGTGTCGGAACTACCTTGACGTCATAGATTCCGTTGTCGTTCAACATTTTCATGGCAACTTCAGCCCCTGACATCCCGTTCCCGACGGGTACTTTGGAGTATTTCCTGAAGCGACTCTGCAGCATTCCTTGTACAATCATGCTCAAAAGCATCACAAGGATAAGGATTAACCATATATTCATCATACAATAAATTTTATTCAACGTATTTTCCGGATTTTGCGTTGTTTCCGTCGCCTGTCCGGGCAAAATATCATATACGTGCAAAAACTGCGCCGAGCCAATGTCGTCTCGAACTTGTCTCAAGACCTGCTCTCGGCTTTTGCCTATTTTGACTTCGTCATCATACGTATGCGCCTCGGCAAAGCAAATACATTTGCTCTGCTCTCGGCTTTTTAGTATGTTTGCACCTTGTTTTGAAATTGGAGAAAAAATGAGGGCTGACGATTTTTCGAGGTTGGAAATAAACTTGCCGAACTGTATCAGTAACTACAAATATTTCAGGTCCATACTTGAACCGGACACAAAGATGCTCGTGCTCGTGAAAGCCAATGCCTACGGGCATGGGGCGGTGGAATTTGCATCCATGATGGAGTCTGCCGGAGCGGACTTCCTTGCCGTGGCATACCCGATTGAAGGCGTGGAATTGAGACAGGCAGGAATCAAATCCCCAATACTGGTCCTGACGGCGGGAACCGACTTTTTCGAAGAAATCATCGCAAATTCATTGGAACCCGGAATCCCGAACATGTACACCCTTGCCGAATTCTGCAAGGTGCTGGAGTCAAAGGGAATTACGGATTATCCGATTCATCTCAAGCTCGATACGGGGATGCACAGGCTCGGATTCATGACAAAGGAACTGGATGAACTGACAAAATTCCTGAAAGACTGCAAAAATGTCAGGGTAGCGTCAGTCTATTCTCATCTTGCCGCTGCCGAAGATCCCGAAAGCGACGACTTCACCCTCGGACAGATCAGGATGTTCAAGGAAAATGCAGACCGCATTACGGAGACTGTGGGCTACAAGCCTCTGTATCATATCCTGAACTCAGCCGGAATAGAGAGATTTTCCGAATACCAGTTCGACATGGTGCGCCTCGGCATCGGAATCTACGGCGTGAGCGCACTCCCCGGAAGGAAACTCAGCCCGGTTGCATCCTTCAAATGCAAAATTCTGCAAATCAAGCACCTGTCTCCTGAAGACGGCACAATCGGCTACGGAAGATATGGCAAGATTTCCCCGGAAGGCACTGTAATTGCCACAATCCCGGTGGGTTATGCAGACGGTGTGGACCGCAGGCTGGGCAGGGGAGCGGCTTCATTCATGCTCAACGGGCACAGAGTCCCGACAATAGGCAACATCTGCATGGACATGTGCATGCTTGACATCACAGGAGTTGACGCACAGGTCGGCGATACGGTCACGATTTTCGGCGAAGACCCCACCGCATCCGAAATCGCAGCAATCCTCGGAACTATCCCTTACGAAATATTCACTTCCGTTCCCCGCAGAATCGAACGAATCATAATAACCGACGACAATGACTGAAAACAAGAGATACAGGCTCCTCTTCGTGTGTTTGGGCAACATTTGCCGCTCGCCGGCGGCGCAGGGAATATTCCAGGCGACGGTGGACAGGCACGGCATGACTGATGACTTTTACATCGACTCCGCAGGGACATATTCTGGCCACAGGGGAGATCTTCCGGACAGGAGAATGCGCCGTGCGGCGTCAGCAAGGGGCTATGAACTCACTCACAGGGCCCGGCCGGTGTCATCCCTGGATTTTGAGGACTTCGATCTGGTCATAGCAATGGATGACAGCAACTTTTCGGACCTCATGCACCTTGCCCCGTCCGTCGAGGCATCGAGAAAAATAAAGAGAATGGCGGATTATTTCTCCGACCATTCTCTCGACTATGTTCCTGACCCTTATTATATGGGGCAGGACGGTTTTGAACTTGTGCTTGACCTTCTGGAAGACTCCTGCGAAAATCTTTTCGCCAGCATTGTCAGAGCAGAAGACCGGCCTTGACCTCTTTTGCCGCAGCTTCACCCTTGAGGTAAGCCACGAGGGCAAGCCCGAAATCTATGGCAAAGCCCGGACCGCGTCCGGTAATCATCCTGCCATCTGTCACGACGCCTTCCTTGACGTATTCCGCACCTTTTTCCGTAATCGGACCGTCGAATCCGTCATAGCAGGTCATCTTCTTGCCGGAAATTTCAGGAAGAAGCGTGAGCACCACGCCCGGAGACGCACATATTGCAGCAACTGCACCGCCTTCGGCGTAATGTTTCCTCATGATGTCCATGAGTTCCGTCTTCTCGGCAAGGTTGGTAGCCCCGGGAAGCCCTCCGGGGAACACCATGATGTCCGAACCGTCTGATGCCGACATGTCGGCATTTGCGAGAAATTCTCCGAATGTCATGTCTGCTGCAACGGTTATCCCGTGAGCCCCGGTCACGTATTTGTCGCTGTAAATCGACACGCTCCTGACTTCTGCGCCGCCTCTTCTGAGCATGTCGGCAGGTGCAATGGCTTCGGTCTCCTCGAAGCCGTTTGCCAAAAATATGTAAGTCCCTTTCATCGTTCTGAAATATTACAGTGTTCTCTTTATTTCGACAACGGTGTATGCCTCGATGACATCCCCTACCTTTATGTCGTTGTAGTCCGTGATGTTGAGACCGCAGTCCATGCCGCTGGCAACTTCCTTCACGTCGTCCTTGAACCTCTTGAGCGAGCCGAGTTCTCCGGTATAGACCACGATTGCGTCGCGGATTACCCTGACTTTCGCATTCCTCGTAAGTTTTCCGCTGCGGACTATGCAGCCTGCGATTGTGCCCACTTTGGAAATCTTGAATGTTTCGAGCACTTCGGCAGTCGCCGTGATTTCTTCCTTCTCTTCAGGGGCAAGCATACCTTCCATACCGCTCTTGACCTCGTTGATTGCATCGTAAATGACGGAGTAGAGCCTGATTTCTATCTCTTCCTTCTCTGCGAGGGCACGAGCGTTTGCGGAAGGCCTTACCTGGAATCCGATGATGATTGCGTCGGATGCAGCGGCAAGGAGCACGTCTGACTCGGAAATTGCACCCACGGCCTTGTGGATGACATTCACCCTGATTTCCTCGGTCGAAAGCTTGATGAGCGAATCCGAAAGGGCTTCCACGGAACCGTCCACGTCTCCCTTGACGATGATGTTGAGTTCCTTGAAGTTGCCGATTGCGATTCTTCGTCCGATTTCTTCGAGGGTCATGTGCTTCTGCGTCTTTATGCCCTGGATGCGGATGAGCTGCTCCCTCTTGTTGGCAATCTCCTTCGCCTCCTTTTCGTCGGCCATTATGTTGAAGGTCTCTCCTGCGGTAGGAGCACCGTTGAGTCCGAGCACCGATACCGGAGTGGACGGGCCGGCAGCATCTACTTTCTGCCCTCTTTCGTTGAACATTGCCCTTACCCTTCCGGTGTAGCATCCGCTCAGCATTATGTCTCCGACATGCATTGTCCCGTTCTGTACGAGCACTGTGGCGAGATATCCTCTTCCCTTGTCGAGCGAGGATTCGATGACTGCTCCAGTGGCTCTCCTGTTCGGATTTGCTTTCAGGTCAAGGAGTTCGGCTTCGAGAAGCACCTTTTCGAGGAGTTTGTCCACGTTTGTTCCCTTCTTTGCCGATATTTCCTGGCACTGGTATTTTCCGCCCCAGTCCTCCACGAGGATGTTCATGTTGGCGAGCTGTTCCTTGATCTTGTCCGGATTTGCTCCAGGCTTGTCTATCTTGTTGATTGCAAATACCATCGGTACACCTGCCGCCTGAGCATGGTTGATTGCCTCCACGGTCTGCGGCATTATGGCATCATCAGCTGCAATGATGATTATTGCAAGGTCAGTCATTTTCGCACCCCTTGCCCTCATCGCCGTAAACGCCTCATGTCCCGGAGTGTCGAGGAATGTGATCCTTTGGCCGTCGGAAAGTTCCACGTTGTAGGCGCCGATGTGCTGCGTGATTCCTCCGGCCTCACCTGCAATCACGTTGGATTTCCTGATGTAGTCGAGCAGGGATGTCTTTCCGTGGTCAACGTGTCCCATCACCGTGATCACCGGAGGTCTCGGAACGAGATCTTCCTCCTTGTCTTCTGCCTCCTGTTCAATCGCTTCCGTAAGTTCTGCGGTCACGAATTCAATCTCATATCCGAATTCTTCTGCCACCAGCACGAGGGCTTCAGCATCGAGCCTTTGGTTTATTGACACCATCAGACCGAGGCTCATGCAGGCACCTATGACTTTTGTCACAGGAGTGTTCATCAGTGTGGCGAGATCGTTTACCGTAACGAATTCGGTTACCTTGAGAACTTTCTTTTCGATTTCCTGCATCTCAAGTTCTTCCTGCTGTTTCAGTGAGGCAAGTTCCCTCTTTTCTCTGCGGTGCTTTGCTCCGAGAGTGCTCTTGGTCTTGCCTTCGTTCATTCGTGCATAGGTTTCCTTGATCTGCTTCTGGATTTCCTTCTGCATCTCCTCCTCTTCGGCTTCGGTCATCGGTTTGAAACGGTCGCGTTTCTTCCCCTTTCCACCGCCGGCATTGCCCTTGTCGTTGTTGCGGAAATCCTTTTTCCCTCCGTCGTTGTTGGATTTGTTTTTCTTGTTCTTGTTGCGGTCCTGGTCGTCGGAAATCTTGGTCACGTCTACCTTCTGGCTTCCGCCTTTGGCGATGCGTTCGCGCTTCTTGTGCTTCTTCTTGCCGCTGTCGAACTGTGACAGGTCAATCTTGTCCACGACCTTCGGCCCCTGGAGACGTTCAACCTCAATTTTGATTTCGCGCACTTCGTGCTTGGGCTCTGCCGGGGCCGGGGTTTCCTGCTTCGGTGCAGGCTGCTTTGTTTCGGCACCTGCCGCCGGTTTTGGCTGGACCGGAGCCTGTGTCTGGCCCGGAGTCTGTGCCGGTTTTTCGGCTTTGGCTTCAGGCTGTCTTTCAGGTTTTGCGTTTTCCGGCTTGTGCTGAGGTTCAGCCGGCTTTGCCGGTTTCTTGTTCAGTTGGGACAGGTCGATGGTCCCTATTATCTTTAGTCCTCCGACGGAAGGCTTTTCATCCGTCTTCTTTTCTTGTTCAGGCGTTTTTTCAGCGGCTTCGGCAGAGTCCGGCTTTACGGACGCAGGTTTTGGAGTCTCCTCCTTTGCTGCAGGGGCCTGTTGGGCCGGAGTTTCTGAAGATATGTTGGTCTTGATTATGATTTCCTTGACATTGGTGTCCTCCTGGTCTTCCTCCTCAGGCTTTTTCTTGGAGCCGAGTTCTATGATTTCTTTCAGTTTGATTGCGACTTTTTCGGAATCCTGCTTGAGTTTCTGTTCATCTCCGAATTTTGATTCGATGGCAGGCAGGAATGAATCCGAAATCTTTGCATTCGGGTTCATGTCCACTCCGGCACCTTTTTCATTGAGGAAATCCACAAGAGTCTGGAGCCCGATGTTGAATTGTTTGGTAAGTTTGCTTAGTCTTATTTCCGCCATAGATTGATATTTTATTCTTCAAATTCCGACTGCAGGATCCTGAGTACCTCTTCTACCGTTTCATCCTCAAGGTCTGCACGTTTGGCTATGTCCTCGGGAGAAAGGGCGAGTACGCTCTTCGCCGTATCGCAGCCGATTGAGTGGAGTTTGTCGATTATCCAAGGTTCGATTTCGTTCTCGAACTCGGAGAGGAGCACGTCCTCTTCTTCCTCGTCCTGCTGAGGGAGTTCTCTCCATACCTCTATTTCCTTGTCTACGAGCATGCCGGCGAGCTTGATGTTGCATCCTCCCTTTCCGATTCCTTTCTTTACCTCGTCCGGAAGCATGTATACCTTGATTTTTCCGTCTTCTCCGTTGAGGTCGATGGAAGAAATCTTTGCCGGGCTCAGGGCTCTCTGGATCAGAAGCTGCGTATTGTTTGTCCACTGCAGCACGTCGATGTTCTCGTTCCTGAGTTCCCGTACAATGCCTATGATTCTTGCTCCCTTGACGCCGATGCAGGCTCCTATAGGGTCTATCCTCTCGTCGTATGATTCCACTGCAACCTTTGCCCTCTCTCCCGGGATGCGGACGACTTTCTTGATTGTGATGAGGCCGTCATAGATTTCAGGCACCTCCTGCTCGAAGAGTTTTTCGAGAAATTCGTTCGAAGTCCTCGACAATATTATATAAGGTGTGGTGTTCCTCATCTCGACGCTCTTGATGATCGCCCTTACCGTATCGTTCTTCTTGAAATGCTCTCCAGGAATCTGCTCGGACTTCGGAAGCCGCAGTTCATTGCCGTCTTCGTCGAGTATGAGCACCTCGCGGGAATTTTTCTGGTAGATTTCCCCTGTGAAGATTTCCCCGATTTTGGCGATGTACTTGTTGTACAGGTTTGCCTTTTCTATGTCCATGATGCGGCCCTGGAGATTCTGCCGGATGTTGAGTATTCCTCTCCTTCCGAAACTTTTCATGTCCACCTTCTCTGCATAGGTCTCTCCGATTTCGTAGTCGTCCCCGTCGGCGTTGACTTCTGCGAGGGAAATCTGGGTGTCGGGATCTTCCACCTCTTCTACGACTTCGCGGTTGCGGTATATTTCGCAGTCGCCCTTGTCGATGTTGATTATTATGTCGAAGTTGTCCGATGTCCCGTATGTTTTCGCAAGCTGTGTGCGGAACACGTCCTCCAGCACGCCCATCATCGTGGGCCTGTCGATATTTTTCAGATTCTTGAATTCTGCAAAGGCATCTCTAAGTTCTGTCTTTTCCATTTCTGCTTATTGTTTTTTTGTTTTTCTATTCGAATTCCAGATGCGGGCGGACCCATGTGATTTCTTCCATCGGCACCCGCTCTACATGCTCGACGAACTCCTTCTTTTTCCTGCCTTCCACGGTTTCCCTGCGGGAATACCTTATCTCTATCCCGTTTTCGTCGGCAGCCAGAAGGTCCGCCACTGTCTTTTTCCCTCCCTTGAATGAAACCTCGACTTTTGAACCGACCGCCTTGCGGAATTGGGCCGGTACCTTGAACGGCCGGTCCAGTCCGGCGGACGTTACGGTAAGCGAGTAGTCTTCGGTGTCCCTGTCGAATTTTTCTTCGAATATCCTGCTGATTTCGACGCAGTCGTCAAGGGTGATTTCAGAGTTTTCCGATTCTATCACAAGTTCGACATCGTTGTCCTTGCTTAAATTTATTTCGACAATGAAACAATTTCGTGCAACGATTTCGTCCTGCATTGCATCTATAATGTCTGAAATTTTCATAAATATGGCTGACAAACAAAAAATAAGGGGACTCATCGTCCCCTGAATCTATCTCACTGCGGGCAAAGGTACGAATATTTTTCCAATATCAAAATAATTTCGTTATTATCATTAAAAGTGCTTTATTTGCAGTGCGATACAGATTATTTTAGTTTGAAGCGAACAAAGGATCCATTCTATGGAATTTAAGGCAAAGGAAATAGCAGAAATACTGAAAGGCACTGTCGACGGAGATCCGGAGGCCAAGGTCTCGACATTCGCCAGGATAGAAAACGGAAAGCCCGGGGCTCTCTGTTTTTTCGCAAATCCGAAATACGAACATTATGTCTATGACTGCGAGGCTGACATAATATTGGTAAACAAGACATTCGAGCCTCAGAAGCCGGTCAGGGCCACGATGATAAGGGTTGACAACGCATACGCTTCGGTGGCGGCTCTCCTTGATTATGTGACGGCACAGAAACGCTCCTATAAGAGATATCGCGGGCCACATCTCAAGAAATTCCTTTCAGCGAAAATAGGCCGCAAGGTATACCTTGGCGGCTGTTCTTATATCGGACGGGAGGCTTCTGTCGGAGACTACACCAAGATTTACGAGCAGGTTTATGTCGGCGACAACGTGAAGATAGGGAAGAAGTGCATCATCTATCCGGGAGTGAGGATATATCCCGGCACTGTCATCGGAGACAATGTGATTATACACGCCAATGCGGTGCTCGGTGCGGACGGTTTCGGTTTCGCCCCTATGGACGACGGGACATACAAGAAGATAGAGCATACCGGAAACGTGATAATCGAGGACGATGTGGAGATCGGGGCCAATACCACTGTCGACAAGTCACAGATAGGATCCACGATAATCCATAAGGGGGTCAAGATCGACAATCTCTGCCAGATTGCCCATAATGTGGAAATAGGGGAGAACACCGTAATGGCGGCCCAGACGGGCATAGCCGGCTCCACAAAGATAGGTAAGCATTGTGTCATAGGTGGCCAGGTGGGCATAGCAGGACACCTTGTCATTGCCGACAATACCACCCTTGCAGCACAGACCGGAGTGATAAGCAGCATAAAGACGGAAGGCCAGACGATGCTCGGCTCTCCGGCCCTGCCTCATAAGGATTTCCTCAGGAGTTATGCAGTCTTCAGAAAGAACGGTCGGCAGCAGTAATTTTGTAATCATTTAGGACATAAAGTTTTTTTGTATATCTTTGCGGACTGATTTTTTGGAAATGACACAATTGCAGCAGACATTAAGCAGGAGTTTCGAGTTTGAAGGGAAAGGACTGCACACGGGGAAATATGCCAGAATGTCCATAAATCCTGCGCCTGAGGACTATGGTATCAGATTCAGGAGGACCGACTTGGGGGATGCCGAGATAGAAGCCCTTGCCGAAAACGTGACGGGAACGACCCGCAGCACGACGCTTTCATCCGGCAATGCTTCCGTAATTACGATAGAGCATCTTTTGTCGGCGTTGACCGGAATGGGCATAGACAATGCCCGCATCGACATCGACAATGAAGAAGTCCCGATTCTCGACGGCAGTGCCAAACCGTACATAGACGCAATATGGAAGGACGGCATCGTGAGCCAGAATTCTCCCCGCAAGTACATCGAACTCAAGGAGGAAGTCGTAGTGACGAGCGAAAAGACAGGCTCCTCAATAGTGATTGCACCATCCGACACTCCATCGTACGATATTGACATTGACTTCAATTCCAAGGTTCTCGGACTTCAGAGTGCCCATTGGGACCCTTCGGTGGTTTACGCGGAAGAAATAGGAATCTGCCGGACTTTCGTGTTTTTTCATGAAATAGAATATCTTTTCAACAACAATCTCATAAAGGGCGGCGATGTGGACAACGCCATTGTCATCGTGGAGCATCCTGTGACTGATGAACAACTGGACAGGATGTCGAAACTGTTCAATGTGCCTGCCCTGGCCCTTTGTGACAACGGTTATCTCAACAATCTTGAACTGCGTTTCCGGAACGAGTGCGCAAGGCACAAACTTCTCGACCTCATGGGGGACCTCCGGCTTGTCGGCGGCTTCCTCAAGGCTAAGGTCAAGGCTGTAAGACCGGGACATACGATAAACACCAATGCAGCAAAAACCGTAAGGTCGCTGCTTGTAAACCATTAAAGCAAAAAGCCATGAATAAAATTCATCCACTTGCATCCGTGCATCCGAACGCAAAACTCGGCGACAACATTGAAATCGGACCATACGCCTACATCGACGAATTCGTTGAAATCGGCGACGGCTGCAAGATCCTTCCTCATGCAACAGTCTTCAACTACGTGAAGATGGGCAAGAACTGCTGCATATTTCCGGGAGCGGTAATCGGTGCAATCCCTCAGGATCTCAAATTCAGCGGGGAAGTGACATACGTGGAACTCGGTGACAGCGTGACCGTCAGGGAATGCGCAACCATAAACAGGGGTACCAAGGCCAGCGGCAAGGGCATAACCAGAGTCGGCAGCAACACGCTTCTGATGTCATATACGCATGTGGCTCATGACTGCAATGTCGGGTCGCACTGCATACTTGTAAGCTATACCGGCATAGCAGGAGAAACTGAAGTGGAAGACTGGGCCATACTCGGCGGCGGCACCTTGTCGCATCAGTTTTCAAAAATCGGCCAGCATGCAATGGTCGGCGGCGGCTCGAAAATCAACAAGGACGTGCCTCCGTTCATCCTTTGCGGAAGGGATCCGCTTTCATACGCCGGAATCAACATCGTGGGACTCCGCAGGAGGGGCTTCACTTCCGACCAGATACGTTCAATCAAGGACATGTACGACCTCATATACAACAACGGGATGAATGTCAGCGACGCCTGCGCCAAGATTGAGGCGGGATTCCCGCAGACTCCGGAGAGGGACGCAATCCTCAACTTCATCAAAAACTCCAAGAGAGGAATCGTGAGGGGCATGTCATCCAACGCAAAAGGCGAGGTGGAATAGTGCCTGTCCTGCTGAATACGGCATATTTCCCGCCAATTTCATTCTTTGCACTGGCGGCGAAAGAATTTACCCTGTCGGAAGACAGGGTAATTCCGTCTATAGTGTATATTGAGGCGTGCGAGAATTATCAGAAGCAATCTTACAGGAACCGATGCCATTTCTACTCCGGCTCGGGGCTTCAGGCCCTTTCATATCCGATAGTGCATGTCGACGGCTCGCACAACAACATTCCGATAAAGGAGGTCCTTGTGGACTATTCCGTGCCGTGGGTTGTGCGGCATGAGAGGGCGATAGTTTCCGCTTACCGCACATCCGCATATTTCGACTATTATGCCGATGAACTTTTTTCCATCCTCGAGGGAGGGCATCGGACGTTGTACGGACTCAACAGGGCGATAATGGAATTTTTCATACTGAAGATAGGCCTTCCTGTGGAATTGAGGGACACGGATGATTTTGTCCCTGCCGGATCTGACCGTTACGGGGATGACTTCCGAGGTGCCATACATCCGAAAAGGCCGGACACCGTGCTTGCCGGACTGAAACTTGAAAAGCCGTACTTCCAGGTCTTTTCCGGAAAATACGGCTTCATTCCGAATCTTTCAATAATGGACCTGCTCTTCAACGAAGGTCCCGAATCTGTCCTCTATCTCAGAAGCGGAAACCGAGAGTAAGCATTATCTGCCAGAGCCCTTTCCTGTTCAGGATTTCAGGGGACGGAAAAGTTATGTTGCCCCCGTCGTCCGTGATGTAGTCACTGTACGGATATACATATTCGTTGCTGAACCTTGTGTAACTGCATGCGGCGTCAGCGTAGAACGAGCCCTTTGAACTGTATCCTATGCCGAATGAGCCCTTGTGGGTATTTGCAGTGACCTTGCGGAGCACGTCATTGTCGTCATAATACTTTTCGGGAGATGTGGTAAGATTGTAGCCGGCCCTGAGTGCAAGGGCAGGAAGCGGCTTGAACTCTATTCCGGCACGCAGCATGTGCGATGCGCCCATGAATTCCCTTATGTCCTGATTCTGTGTGTCGAATTCTCCCGAGTCGAATGAGTTTCCTGTCTCCTTGAACCTCATCCCGCCGTAATTGCACATTTCGTAGTCGAGGCTGAAAAGCCCGATGCTGCCCAAGGTATAGGCAGCCCCGACATTGAAGCGGAACGGGGAAATGAGACGGTAGGAATATTCACCTTCAGGCGTCTCACCGCTCAGGTCGTACTGTGAATCGGTGTAGTACGTGGCTGCGGTTTCCTGCCAATGTTCCGTGATGCTTGTGCTTGTCGGGGTCTGCACTGCGGCTCCGAACCTTAACCCGGCCCCGGGAGTCACGAGGATGCCGAATTTTCCGTAAACGCCTACTCCGGATGCACTGTAGGAATAGTCATGCCGCATGTCCCGGAAATAGGTCGTGGAAGTGGTGTTGTCGGAGTTGGTATAACTGATTTCAAAATCGTCCGTATCTATTGCCGCTTCCGTCATGCGCTCCGTTGAACTGTACCAGAAGGATGTGATGCCGAGGTTTGCCCCAACATATACAAAATCCGATATGTTCATTCCGAAATTGAAGACATAGTCGTATTTGGAGCCGGTTGTACGCCTCTGGAAAGTCTGGTCTATCGGACCGGCAAGTTCTATTGTGCCGTTGTCATAGACCTTTTCCGTCGCTCCCACATAGTCCGAATCCGAGTTGCCGAAAGTGTTTATCATGCCCGAGGCTATGCCGAGGATTGATGACCAGGGATAGCCGTTGTAATAATTGTCCGTGTTTTCGAGGTCGAGGACGGAATATCCGTTGGATGCTGCTGCAAGTGCCCCCATGTAGGATGTGTAGGCATTTGTGCCCGAAGCGTAAAGCGCATCCTGGAACCTGTTTGTCGTGTTGGCCACGAAACCGATGTTGAAATTCTTTACTCCGGATATCCTGTGGGTGTCGAAGTTGAGAGTGACCCCGAAATTCGGAACGGAAAATCGGGTCATTCCGTTTCTTATCCTGTTCTCGAAACTGTAAGGGGATGTGTCGCCTGACAATATGGTGCCCTGTGCCACGTTTGATGATATGCTCAATCCCGGCGATATCGTTATCTGTGAATATTTTGCCACTGCCGAACCTGCCGGATTAATCGTAACGGCTCCCGGATCGCCTCCGAGCGCGGTAAACGCGTTTCCCATAGCCATTGTCCTGGCTGTCCCCTCGTAATTGCTTTCGCTGAATCTCAATGCGTCGTACATGCTCTGGGCGTATAGTCCCGAGCCGGTCGCAACAATCAGCAGAAGCGTAAATGCTTTCTTTCTCATGACCGTTTACATTAAAATTTATAGAATATTGCCGTTTATCGTCTTCTCGATACGGAACCGCCGCTGCTTCTGCCTGAACCGCCGCCCGAATAGCCTGAGCTCCTGCTCGGCGAGTAGGATGGAGTGGACCTGTTGTATGATGGCGTGCTTCTCTGGTAGGAAGGCGTCGTCCTCTGGTATGAAGGAGTGGTTCTCTGGTATGATGTCGAAGAACCGCTGCTTCGCCTGTATGATGAGTTTCCGTAGGATGAACTTCTGCTTCCGGTATAGCCTCCGTTGCCGTATGAGGTGGATGTGCCGGCCGGTTTCCTGTAATTAGTTGTTGTGGTCACGGACCTTCTCCTGCTGGTCTGTACTGCTCCTGAATTGGAGAAACCGCTTGACGGCCTGTAGGATGAGCCTGTTATGGCGCCGGAAGTCGTGCGCCTTACGGAAGACAGGCCCGATGTGGAGTTACGTGAGATGCCTCTGCTGTATGAGGAGCCTCTTGTTCCGGATACGGCCGCCGACCGTGATGCTCCGGCATAGGCTCTTGTCCTTGATGATACTGCCGAACGGGACCCCGTGGAATAGCGTGAACCGTAATAGCGGTCCGGACCATAATGTATGACTCCGTGTCCAGGATGATATGCCGGAGCCCAGCCGTCGTACCATCCGCAGTGGTAGTACCACCATGGCCGGCCCCAATAGCCGTAATACCACGGGTCATAGTACCACGGATCGTAATACCAAGGATTCCAGTACCAGGCAGAGTAATATCTCCATGGCCTTGCAAAGCCCCAATAACCGTAATACCACGGATCCCAGAACGGGGACACTGTCCAGTTGTAGAAGGTCCAGTCGTTGTACCAGTTGTAGGAATTCCAGTCGTATGGACTGTCGGTCACGGTTATGGATGTGACCTGTGAATTGTCGAAATTGATTATTGCCGACTTGTTCCCGGCAATGAGTATGCTGTCCACGGAAGGCCCGGCATCGCTGCCGGTGTCCGAGAACAGGTAAATTTCGGATTCCTTTGTCTTTCTTATCATGTCGCCGGTTTCGGCGTCGGTGGAGGCTGAAGGAGCCTGGGCATATTCCTTTTCTGCCGGAGCAGGGGCGTAGGAATAGATGCCGTCATTGAATCTCTGTCCCGAAGACGAGGTATACAGAGACGTGCCGCAGGCGGTGAATGCGAAAGCCGCCGCAGCCAATATGCCTATTCTCTTTTTCATAAGCCGATCTCCTTATAATTATTGTTTATTTTTTTGTACCTTCGCGGGCTGGATGCCGCAGGCACCATAAAGTTTTCTGCAATTGTAGGACCAAAGTCCTATGGAACCGCATAAAACCGATGACAATGTAATAAAAATCCGATAAAAGACAAAAAAGCAATGGCAAAAGAGGTTACCAAAAGATCCGAAAATTATTCACAATGGTACAATGACCTTGTCGTAAAGGCGGACCTCGCCGAGACATCGGCCGTAAGAGGCTGCATGGTCATCAAGCCATACGGATACGCAATATGGGAGAAGATGCAGGGCGTGCTGGACAGGATGTTCAAGGAAACAGGGCATCAGAATGCCTATTTCCCGCTTTTTATCCCGAAATCCTTCCTGAGCAGGGAAGCGGAGCATGTCGAGGGCTTTGCCAAGGAGTGTGCAGTTGTCACGCACCACAGGCTCATGACCAATCCAGACGGCCCGGGAGTGGTGGTGGACCCTTCTGCCAGGCTGGAGGAGGAACTCGTGGTCCGTCCGACTTCCGAAACCATAATCTGGAACACGTACAAGAACTGGATCACTTCATGGCGCGATCTCCCTATACTGTGCAACCAGTGGGCGAATGTCGTAAGGTGGGAAATGCGCACGAGGCTTTTCCTCAGGACAGCCGAATTCCTCTGGCAGGAAGGCCATACGGCACATGCCACAAGACAGGAAGCCGAGGCCGAGGCAATGAAGATGATAAACGTCTATGCCGATTTTGCCCGCAATGTCATGGCCATGCCTGTCGTGGTAGGGCACAAGAGCCCGAACGAGAGATTTGCCGGAGCATTGGACACGCTTAGCATAGAGGCCATGATGCAGGACGGCAAGGCCCTGCAGGCCGGAACTTCGCATTTCCTCGGGCAGAATTTCGCAAAGGCTTTCGATGTGCAGTACACCACGAAGGAGGGCAAGCAGGAATATGTGTGGGCCACATCATGGGGAGTGTCGACAAGGCTTATGGGGGCACTGATAATGGCACATGGCGATGACAACGGACTTGTGCTGCCTCCTGCGCTTGCCCCGATCCAGGTTGTTATGGTGCCTATCTACAAGAGCGAAGAGGAGCGCAATGCGATCCTCGAGAGGATGGATGCCCTTTCAAAGGAACTCAAGGAGCATGGCCATACCGTAAAAATAGATGACAGGGATACTCTCCGTCCGGGCTTCAAGTTCGCTGAATGGGAACTGAAAGGCGTGCCGGTAAGGATTGCCATAGGTCCTCGAGATCTGGAGAACGGATGTGTGGAACTGGCAAGGCGCGACACTCTCGAGAAATCTTCAGTGCCGCAGGAAGGCCTTGGGAAACATATCGAAGGCCTGCTTGACGAGATACAGGCCAACATATATGCAAAGGCCCTGAAATTCAGGGATGACAATATCGTGAAGGTGAATTCCTGGGATGAATTCAAGGAGCGGATAGAGAAGGGCGGATTCCTGCTCTGCCACTGGGACGGGACTCCAGAAACCGAGGAGAGGATCAAGGAAGAGACCAAGGCTACAATACGCTGCATTCCTATCGACAGCGCTGTCTGCGAAGAAGAAGGAAAGTGCATATACAGCGGGAAACCTTCTTCCCGCAGGGTGATTTTCGCAAGAGCATACTGATTGCATCCTGACGAATCGTGCCATGAGAAGAATCCTTGCTATCCTGTGCATTCCGGCTGCAGCGATATCTGCCGCAGCCCAGGATGACCTTCCTGAGTCGCTGAAGATACTTGCCGAGGCGGCTGAAGCCGTGGTGGAGGCCCCGAAAGTGGAGGAGCCCGAACCGCCTAAAGCGAAATACTGGTCCAAGTCGCTCATGACCAAACTGGATTTCGGTCAGACCTCTCTGACAAACTGGGCCGCCGGAGGTTACAATACGGTATCCCTCAAAACCTTCATTGACGGCAATGCCAACTACAAGAAGGACGAGATGTTCTGGAACAACCGTCTTCAGCTGGATTACGGTTTCCTGTATTCTGCGGACAAGCCGATATTGCAGAAAACGGACGACAGGATATATCTTGAGAGCAAATGGGGTTATCAGGCGAAGAACAATCTGTACTATTCTGCGGAATTCAGTTTCAAGTCCCAGTTTTCCAACACGAGGGAGTATCCTACGCCTTCAGCGAAGGCTGACGGATCGGCTCTCGGTGAGGGTGAGGAGTATGGTCCTGCCGATTGGAGGGCAGCCAGCGTGCTGAAGTCGGGATTCATTTCTCCGGCTTACACCAATCTGGCCCTCGGTCTTGACTATAAGCCCCTGAACTGGCTGACAGTCAACCTCGCACCTCTTACGGGAGGATTCGTCATAGTTGACGACCCTTATCTGAGGGCATCTTACAGCCAGCCGCGCAAGAAGCAATATGAGGATGTGGCGGACGACCAGTTGCCTAAGGACGAGGACGGAAACATCAGCGGCAGCATATACAAGTCCGCAAAGTTCGAGTTCGGTGCCCAGCTGAAGGTCGACATAAAGGTAAATGTCAATGACAATTTTGCCTTTTCTTCGCAGGTGCTGCTGTTTTCGGATTATCTCGACAAGCCGCAGAACATAAGGGTCAACTGGGATACGCGTTTCGACTGGAAACTGACGAAATTTTTCTCCCTTTCTTTTACCACGAATCTGATTTATGATGACAAGGTCATGATAACCAATGAAAAAGACCTTGACAGGTATCCGAGCGGAAAACAGCGGGTACAGTTCAAGGAATCCCTTGCATTCGGGTTCGTATATACTTTTTCCAGATAATGCTGTCCGCATTCAAGTCAGTCCTGCTCAGGCTGCTGCCTGAAGGCAAGGTCCTGCTTGCCGTCAGCGGGGGAATAGACTCGATGTGCATGGCAAGCCTTTTCTTTGAAGCGGGCATGAAGTTTTCCGTTGCCCACTGCAATTTCCATCTCAGGGGAGAGGAGAGCGACGGGGATGAACAGATGGTACGGGACTGGTGCAGGGAACGGAATGTCGGTTTCCACAAGACTGATTTCGATACCGTGTCCTTTGCCCGGGAAAGGGGGTTGAGCATAGAGATGGCTGCGAGAGAATTGAGGTATTCGTGGTTCGCATCCTTGTGCTCTGAATTCGGTTATACACATCTCGCCGTAGCGCACAATGCCAATGACAATGCGGAGACCCTTTTCCTGAACATAATCCGGGGTACGGGCATCGACGGGCTTGCCGGGATGAGACCGGTATCGCAGATTCCTTGTTTTGGCGGGAAAGACGGCGGAAATACTGGAACTGGACGTGAAGACGCCCGGTCTGTCTTGCTCGTCAGACCCATGCTCGGGTTTACGAGGAAACAGATAGAGGGTTATGTGTTCAGCAACGGGGTGCCTTACAGGAATGATTCCACCAATGCCGAAACAGAGTACCGCCGCAACCGCATACGGCATCTCGTATTCCCGGAAATGGAAAGGATGAATCCCTCATTCATAAAGACTGTAAATCGGGAGATGACGCATTTTTCCCGTGCAGCGGCGCTTCTGAAGTCGTATTGCGCATCTGCAATCGAAAGGGCGGCAGACGGTAATCCTTACATGCTGGACATACGGAAGCTCATGTCATGTCCGCATTGGGAGTATGTGCTCTATGAATACATGGCCGGCTTCGGATTCAATTCTTCGGCAGTTGCATCCGTTGAACATTTGCTTGAAGGCCAGTCCACCCTTTCCGGAAAAATGTTCCGTTCCCAGGAATATGAACTGCTGACTTCCGCCGGCAGACTTATCGTGAGAAAAAGGAAAAGCAAGGCAGCCGATGCCGTCGGAAGTCTGGAAGTCCGATGCGACGGGACTTATCAGTTCGGCGGGACACGTTTTGTGACGGAAACCTTGCCCAGAGAATCGGTCACGTGCCTGAAGCAGCCGGAAGGCATATTGCTGTTTGATGCCGACGTGTTGAAATATCCGTTTCTGTGCCGCAGGTGGGAAGCCGGTGACTGGTTCAGGCCTCTCGGCTCAAGGGGACGCAAGAAAGTCAGCGACTTCTTTTCGGACATGAAGTATGACAGGTTCAGCAAGGAAGACGCCGTAATGATTGTGGATGAATCGTTGGCGGATGCCTCCGAAAAACACATATCGTCGATTCTCGGCAAAAGAATCGACGACATGTACAAGGTCACGGACAGAACTGTGTCAGTATTGAAAATATCCGTTATCTGATTGTCAGTTCGTAAGGCATTCTTGCGTAGACTGCTCCGGATTTGCTGAGGTCGACATTTCTGAACGCCTCTTCCACCTTGCTGAGCGGCGTGTCCTTGAAAACGGATGCTGAAGTTCCGCCTAATGCTTCCAAAATGGTTTCCAATGCAGTAAGAGGCTTCGGATATTCCACGATCTGCCATTGAGAAAGGTCTCCGCTCCCGGATTCGTCGGCGAGGCCCGCAGCATATTTCAGTGCATCCATTATGGTGCCTTCCGCATCAGCAAGTTTCAGCCTCTCGGCATCCTTGCCGGACCATACCCTTCCCTGTGCTACGGAGTCCACGTATTCTTTGTCGAGGGAACGCCCTCCGGAAACGATGCCGGTAAACCTGTCGTATATGTTTTCCACGGAAGCCTGCATGTATTCCACTTCCTTGTCAGTCAGTGGCCGGAGCCCGGAGTACATGTCGGAATGAGGGTTTGAGTTTACGGATGTGATGTTTACCTTGGCAATCTTGTCCAAGGTGCCGCTGAAGTCAGGGATCATGCTGAATACGCCGATAGAACCTGTGAGGGTGCTCTTGTTGGTGAATATGCGGTCGCAGCCTGCAGAAATCCAGTAACCTCCGGATGCGGCATAGTCCCCGAACGAGGCTATTACCGGCTTTTCTTCTGCGAGCAAGGCTATCTCATCCTTGATCTTTTCTGCTGCAAGCACACTTCCGCCAGGGGAATTGACCCTGAATACCACGCTTTTGATATTTTCATCCTTTCTTACTTCAGAGATGATCCGGACGAACCTGTCTGCTGCCACCTGTGTGTTGGCATCCCCGTCCACGATGTCGCCCTCTGCGTATATTACAGCCACGCTTTTGTGTGCCTTGTAGTTAGGGACGACTTTAAGGGCTGCGTAGTCCGAGAGTGAAATCTGGGATACGTCATCGATTGACTCAACGTTGGAATAGGAGGCAATCTTTTCCTTGAGCTGTTCTGCGGTAAGAAGTTCGTCCACAAGTCCGCACTGCACGTAGTCTTCAGGGAAGTTGAGTTTCAGGTTGTCCACGGCGTCGTTGAACTGTTCCGTACTGATGCCGCGGCTCTCTGCGATTTCAGTGCTCCACGAATCCCAGAGGGATGCAACAAGTTCCTGGTTCTGGAGCATGTTTTCTTCGCTCGGGGAATTCCGTATGAACATTTCGCCGGCAGATTTGTATTTTCCGTGCCGGATGAGCTGTACATTCACTCCGAGTTTGTCAAGGATGTCCTTGAGGAATATCATCTGGGTGGAGAGGCCGGTAAGCATGTTGATTCCTCCGGCATGCGGCGTCATGTAGACTTTGTCGGAGGCCGAAGCGAGGTAGTAGCCTGCATTGGTCGGGTTTTCCATATATGAAATCACCGCCTTGCCTGAAGTGCGGAATCCGAGCAGTGCCTTCCTGAGTTCTTCTATTTCAGCCATTCCTCCCGAAGCCATGTCCGGTTTCATGTATATGTACTGGACAGCAGGGTCTGCAGCTGCAGCCTCTATTGCCCGTATGGCGTCCAGAATTCCGATAACGGAAGATGTGGAGCCCTGAATCGCATCCAGTGGTGCAGTTTCCGTGGTCTGCTCACCCAACCGGATGGTGCTTAAATCAATTTTCAGCACTGCCGATCTTGGCATTACCGGCTGTTTCTGCCCCAATGCTGCCAATGATCCGAACAGAGTGAAGGCGAAAAGAAATGAGATCACGTTAACTACGAGAAAGCCGACGATAGCCGCCGCCGTCATCTTCAAAAAGTCTTTCATACTGCAATTATCTTTCTGATTTCACATACAAAAATAAGAAACTGTTTTGAATTTATGACGCAAAAATGCAAAACAGTTGCGGAACATTTGTCCGAAAAATTGCTACCTTTGCATCTGCTTATGCGGAAATCGGCAATAAATATGGTGTCATTCGTGCTGACGCTGTGGTATGTGTTTTCCATAGTGGGATTCAGCAGTCATGTGTGCGCTTCGACGGGGGAGTCATTTTTCCTGTCACTGCTTGAAGACACCACGTGCGCCGGAATACATCCGCACCATAATTGTTCACATTCATCCACATCCTGTTGCATGGACGGCCGGGAGGCTGACGGCTGCGGCATCACGATGAACTGTTGTTCCAACAGCCTGCATTCCATTACCGTGACCGGAGAGCGCACCGGCAATGAGGAAAAAATTTCCTTCAAGGTTCCGCAGGCGGATTTCTTTTTTGCTTCTGTTCCTGCTCCGTTTCATTTATGCAGCCCTGAATGCAGATGCTTCATGGATGATGCCGGGAATGTCCCGTCGGTCTTGCCGGGCGGGAAGTGCGGGCTGAATCTATTGTACTGTATAATATTATCTTGACGCTTCGCACGGAAAGGCGAGATGACAAGTAAGGAACAAATCAGTACAAAATAAATCAGATGAAAAAAACGATAGCATTGCTGCCGGCATTGTGTCTGGCAGCCATTTCCGCCGGGGCACAGGTCGTAGGCTCCGACGGTCATACGATAGATACGACAGGCATATACGGTGACAGAAGCGACAGTCTTGAAGCCACCGTATTCGTGGCAAGGCAGGCGGGAAATTATCTTGCCAAGGGCAAGCCGATAAGGACGGAGGTCATATCCGCTGCCGGACTCTGCAAAATGGCATGCTGTAATCTTGCCGAAAGTTTCGAGAACTCGGCAAGCGTTACGGTCGGCTATTCGGATGCCGTCACAGGTGCAAGGCAGATCAGGCTGCTCGGTCTTTCGGGAACATATACTCAGATGCTTGACGAGAACCGTCCTGTGATGCGCGGACTGGCCGCCCCGTTCGGACTTTCATACGTGCCGGGACAATGGCTGGAGAGCATACAGATAGCCAAGGGTGCATCTTCAGTGATAAACGGGGTGGAATCCATGACGGGACAGATAAACCTGGAACACCGCAAGCCGACGGACGAGAAACCGTTTTTTCTGAACGCTTCCGTGATGAGCGACACGAAGATGGATCTCAACCTTGCATCTTCCCTTCAGATGGGGCCAAACTGGAGCACGGTCATACTCGGGCATGTTTCAGGCAACGTAAAGAGTTTCGACCATAACCACGACGGTTTCATGGACGATCCCGAGATGCTGCAGTTCAACCTTGCCAACCGCTGGCTTTACTATGCCGACAACGGTGTGCAGGTGCGTTTCGGAATCCGTGCCCTTCAGGACACCAGGAAGGGCGGCCAGGAAGGCTATAACCATGACACATACGCTCTCCGTGACGCCGATCCGTGGGGTTCGGACATCCTGAACCGTTCCCTGAACGGATATCTGAAGGTCGGTGTTCCTCTGAATGAGGACAATTCGCAGAATATAGCCCTTGTGGCGGACTACGCACTCAACGACATGGACTCATGGTTCGGAGCCACATCCTATCTCGGACAGCAGCATTCAGCGTTCCTGAATCTGCTGTATCAGAACGAAATAAATGAGTCCCACAAGTTTACCGTAGGAGCAAGCGGGATGTTCGACCATTATGACGAGTTTTTCGAGAGGTCTGTGTGGTACGGCCTCGGTCCCGTGACTGACGGATATGACGAAATCACCAATCTCGGCAATGCCGGAATTTTCGGGGAGTACACCTTCCATTACGGGGACAAGGTCACGGCCATTGCCGGAGTCAGGGGCGATTGGTACAACAAGGACGGTTTCAAGTTCTCTCCGAGGCTGAATCTCAAATATTCTCCGATAGATGAAATCGTAATCCGCGCCAACGGCGGCCGAGGTCTCAGATATGCCACCCCGCTGGTCGACAACATCGGCGTATTCTCTACCGGAAAACGTTTTGAGGGCCTTTACGGCGACCATACCCTTGAAGATGCCTGGACATTCGGCGGGAACATCACGTATTATTTTCCGTTCGGGTCATCTTCCAATACGTACCTGAGTTTCGACTATTTCCGTACACAGTTCGTGCAGCAGCTCGTCGTGGACTATGAATATGGGGACAATCTCATAAGTTTCTACAACCTCGACGGGAACCGTTCGTACAGCGACAACTATCAGCTCGACTTTTCAATCGAGCCTGTAGAACGCTTTACCGTGACGGCAACCTTCAGATATACCGACGCCAAAATCGAACTGAAGGGACAGGGACTGGTGGACAAGCCTATGACGAGCAATTTCAAGGGTGTCCTGAATCTCCAGTATGCGACCCGTCTTAACAAATGGATATTTGACTTCACGGCTTCTGTCAACGGTTCATCCCGTGTGTATGACTTCATGCTGGACGAAAAGGATGAGGACGGGAATCTGCTCTATCCGAAGGGGAGGACTCCGGTCTATCCGCTTCTTTATCTGCAGGTGACCAGGCGCTTCAAGAACGTGGACGTGTACATAGGGGGAGAAAACCTCACAAATTTCCGGCAGAAGAATGTCATCATAGGACCGAAAGGGGATGACGGAATTGTCAATCCGTGGACATCTTCGTTCGACGCTAGCGCAATATGGGGACCGCTCATGGGCATAAAGGTATATGCAGGCGTGCGTTTCACCCTTTGGAAAAAGGCGTGAGTCTCCCTTTTGGATAATTGTCAATAATTGTTAATTTTGTAGAATAAGGAATTATGAACAGACTTGTTGTCATTGCTCTTGCGGCAGTAGCGGCTATTGCCCTCCCGTCGTCTTTTGCGGCTGCTTCTGAAGTGACCGCTTCCGAAATCTCCGCCATGTCGAAAAAGCCTAAGGCTGCATTGGCGGAGGTGACTTTTGCTACGCATCTTCATTGCGAGGACTGCGTGAAGAAGATTCAGGAGAATGTCGCTTTTGAGAAAGGCGTGAAGGACCTTTCCGTTTCTCTCGAAAAGCAGACCGTATGGATCAAGTATGACCCGTCCAAGACGGATGAGGCAAAACTGGAGGCGGCAATCGAAGAATTGGGCTACGAGGCAGAAAAGACCGCAGAAGAGCCAGGGCAGGACGCTTGACGCTAAAAATTTTTCAGACAGATGTATAGAATTTTATCCAAAGAAATGCTTTCCCCGGCAATCTGCAGGATGAAGGTCCATGCGCCGAGGCTTGCCGCTGCGGCAGAGCCGGGGCAGTTCCTCATAGTCCGGGTGGACGAACACGGGGAGAGGATTCCGCTGACGATAAGCGACTTCGATGCGGAAGAAGGCTCCGTGACAATTGTGACCCAGCAGATAGGGGCTTCGACCAAAGAGATATGTTCGCTTGAGGAAGGGGACAGTTTCAGGGATGTGGTGGGCCCTCTCGGGCTTCCTTCAGACTTCACCAAAATGTCGGACGAGGAGCTCAAGGGCAAACGCTATATCTTCATCGCCGGCGGTGTCGGGACGGCTCCCGTGTATCCGCAGGTCAAATATCTGAGGTCGAGGGGCGTTTCTGCGGATGTGATAATCGGGGCAAAGACATCCGAACTCCTTATATACAAGAAGGAGATGTCCGCAGTCTGCGACAATCTGTTCATCTGTACCGATGACGGTTCCGAGGGCTTCAAGGGCATGGTCACGGGAATGCTTGAAAAACTCGTGCTTGAGGACGGGCGGAAATATGACCGTGCCGTTGCCATCGGACCGATGATAATGATGAAATTCGCGACACTCACGGCAAAGAAACTGGGGCTTCCGATAACCGTGAGCCTCAATACGCTTATGGTGGACGGGACTGGAATGTGCGGGGCCTGCCGCGTGACAGTGGCCGGCAAAACCCGTTTCGCCTGTGTCGAAGGACCTGAATTCGACGGCTATGACGTGGATTTCGATGAGGCCATGCGCCGTCAGGGAATGTACCGCAGCGAGGAACAGGAGGCCGACCACAAATGCCGGATAGGCAGGGGGCCGGTACGGATTCCGAGAGTCCCGGTAAGGGAACAGGACCCTAAAGTGCGTGCAGGCAATTTCGAGGAGGTATGCTACGGGTACAATGAGGAAGAAGCCGTGCTTGAGGCAAGCCGGTGCCTGCATTGCAAGAACCCGCGCTGCGTGACCGCATGCCCCGTGTCCGTGAAGATTCCTGATTTCATATCGGCGGTGGCAGCAGGGCATTTTGCTGCCGCAGCCGACATAATAGCGCAGGATTCCTCGCTTCCTGCAATCTGCGGACGTGTTTGTCCGCAGGAGACCCAGTGCGAAGGAAGCTGCATCCTCGGCGTCAAGGGAGAACCTGTAGCCATAGGCAAACTGGAGAGGTTTGTCGCAGACAGGGCGCGCAGCGAGGGACGCAAGAAAGTGGAGATGGCCCCGGCAAACGGACACAAGGTGGCCGTTGTGGGAAGCGGTCCTGCAGGTCTTGCGTGCGCATACGACCTTGCGAAACTCGGCTATGACGTGACGATATTCGAGGCCCTGCACAAGGCTGGAGGAGTGCTCGAATACGGCATTCCTGAATTCAGGCTTCCGAAAGAAAAGGTCGTGGCTGCTGAAATAGAGGATGTCAAGGCGATGGGCGTGAAGATAGAGACGGATGTCGTGGTCGGACGCACGGTGACGGTGGACTCCCTTTTTGACAAGGAGGGATTTTCTGCCGTGTTCGTGGCATCCGGGGCTGGACTTCCGAGATTCATGAACATTCCGGGCGAAAACCTGAACGGGGTCTTCTCCGCCAACGAGTTCCTCACGAGGAACAATCTGATGAACGCATACAGGACAGATTTCCTTACGCCTGTGATGCACGGCAAGAAAGTGGTCGTGGTCGGCGGCGGAAATGTGGCGATGGATGCCGCAAGGACAGCCCTCAGGCTGGGCGGAAATGTGACCGTGGTGTACAGGAGAACGGAAAAGGAACTTCCGGCACGCGTGGAAGAAGTGCACCATGCAAAGGAAGAGGGAGTTGAATTTGCCATGCTCTCCAATCCTGTGGAGATCCTCGGGGACGAAAAAGGCTGGGTAAAGGGCATCAGGTGCATCAGAATGGAATTGGGCGAGCCGGACGAGAGCGGACGGCGTTCGCCTGTGCCTGTTCCGGGGTCCGAGTTTGAAATAGCGGCAGATTCGGTAATCATGTCGATAGGCACATCTCCGAATCCTCTCATAGCAAGGACTACGGAAGGGCTCGACACCAACCGCAAGGGCTGCATCGTGGCGGACGAAAACGGGGTTACCAGCCGTCCGGGTGTGTTTGCCGGAGGCGATGCGGTCACAGGGGCCGCCACTGTGATTCTGGCGATGGGCGCAGGCAGAAAGGCTGCTGCCGCAATCGACAGATATGTACGTTCTTTGCAATAGTGGCAATCCAGGCACTTTTGTGCCGAAAATGGAAAAAATCGTACGGACGCTGCAACGTTTTCCATGCTGTGCGCATCTTTAGGGTGTTGTTTGATTTATACGTTAATGATGTAAGGCATGAGAGAGTTATTGCTTGAAATATTGAAGAGAGTGGGTGCTCTGCTTTTTGTGGCTCTGCTTCTCTCGTCGTTTGTATTGTTTTCGTAATTGGACTGCAATAACTTCTGATATTGATTTGAAAAAGGGGTTGCACCGGAAGGGCAGCCCCTTTTTCGTGTGCAGTAATTTATTTCATTTTTATTGTCTATCTTTACGGGAAATTTTTTTGTAATTTTATCACTTATGGCACAGAAACCGTCGATTCCAAAGGGGACGAGAGACTTCGGACCGGCCGAAATGGCTCGCAGGAACTATATATTCGATACAATAAAATCAGTGTTCAGGACTTTCGGCTATGCTCCGATAGAGACTCCTGCAATGGAGAACCTTGGAACGCTGCTCGGGAAATATGGCGATGAGGGAGACAAGCTTCTGTTCAGAATCCTCAATTCCGGGGATGCCTTTTCCGGGGTTGACTATGACTCCTACAGGGTTGAAGGGACGGAAAACGGGTATAACAGCAAGGCTCTTTCCCTGAAATTGTGCGAGAAGGGGTTGAGGTATGATCTTACGGTGCCGTTCGCACGTTTCGTTGTGCAGCATCAGAATGACTTGTCCTTTCCGTTCAAAAGGTATCAGATACAGCCGGTATGGCGTGCCGACAGGCCTCAGAAAGGCAGATACAGGGAATTTTACCAGTGCGATGCCGATGTCATAGGCAGCAAGTCCCTGCTCAACGAACTGGAACTCGTGCAGATCGTGGACAAGGTGTTCGGGCTTCTTGACATCAGGGTCTGCATAAAAATCAACAACAGGAAGGTGCTTGCCGGCCTTGCTGAAATTTCCGGGTTCCCGGAGAAGATGACCGACATCACCGTGGCCATTGATAAAATCGACAAGATAGGTCTCGATGCCGTAAAGGCTGAAATGTTGGAAAAGGGACTTACCGAGGAGGCCGTGCAGGTAATAGAGCCTGTGCTTGCCCTCAGCGGAGACACTCATGCCAAGATAGCGGCCATGAGGACGTTGATGAACGGAGGTTCCGCTTCCGGGGCGGTTTCGCAGACCGGAATGAAGGGCCTTGATGAACTGGAGGAACTTTTCGGGCTTATAGAGGCTGCCGGAGTCGTTCAGGAAGCGGAAATGGACCTTTCCCTTGCAAGGGGGCTGAACTATTATACGGGGGCGATTTTCGAAGTTAAGGCAAAGGATTTCCAGATAGGAAGCATCTGCGGAGGAGGCCGCTACGACAATCTTACGGGAATTTTCGGTCTTCCTGACATGTCGGGCGTGGGCATTTCATTCGGTGCTGACCGTATCTATGATGTCCTGACCGGACTCGGGAAGTTCCCTGCAAGTGTCGGGTCGTCTGCTGACATCCTTTTCGCAAACATGGGTGATGCTGAATTGCGTTATGTCATACCGCTCGTGAAGAGGCTCAGGGATGCGGGTATAGCATGCGAGATATATCCGGACAATGCCAAACTGAAGAAGCAGTTCGACTATGCGGCACGCAAATCCATCCCTTTCCTTTCAATCAACGGCGGAGACGAGGCGGAAAAGGGGATTGTCAACATCAAGAATCTTGAATCCGGGGAACAGAGGTCGTTCGCTTTCGGGGATGTTGAGGCAATGACGGAGTTTGTCAGGACTTCCCTTTGAGGAATGCCGCAAATTCTGTCCGG
>CALVDU010000081.1 GCA_944326375.1 uncultured Bacteroidales bacterium
AAATACCTGTAAACATCTACGACCTCGGTCTTGTGTATGAACTGAACGTGGACAAGAACCACCATGTCTATATCAAGATGACGCTTACCGCCCCGAATTGCCCTATGGCGGATTATGTCGTGGATGCCGTGAAGTCGGCTGTGGAAGATGTGCCGGGCGTGGTTTCGGCGAAGATTGAGCTCGTTTTCGACCCTGTGTGGGACAAGAGCAGGATGTCTGAAGAAGCCCTTGTCGAGCTTGGTCTTGATTGAAAAATGACTCTAAAGGAGACATATTTCTCTCTCGGGACGAATCTCGGGGACAGGGAAAGGAACATATCCGTCGCTTTGGACATGCTTTCGGCGGCTTTCGGTGCTGCGCCTGTCGCCGTGTCGCGGCTCATTAAGACAGAACCGTGGGGGTTTGAATCGGAAAACAGGTTTCTTAACTGTGCCGCAAGGTTTGACCTCAGTCTTGCCCCTCCGGACATTTTGAAGGTATGCAAGGACGTGGAGTCGGAAATGGGGAGGCCCATCCATGAACCCGAATATGCCATTGACGGCAGGAGGCTGTACCGGTCGAGGATAATAGATATAGACATACTGCTCTGCGGCTCGGAGAGTTTTTCTTCGGAAAGGCTGCAGATACCGCATCCGCAGATGCATTTGAGGGATTTTGTCATGATTCCGCTGTCGGAAATAGTTTCCGATGAGGCGAAGCGTGCGTTTCCTTCACTGTTCGAATAATTTGGGCTGTTTTGAGTTTTTTCAAAACAGTTTCTTAATTTTGCAGTTCTGTTTCCCGAAGGGGAAATTTTTTGTGGAAACGGGTTGAATTTTGGTGAAATAAAAACAGAATAATTATGACTCAAGACGAACTTTTCAGGACTTTGGTCGCACATTGCAAGGAGTACGGATTCATTTTTCCTTCAAGCGAGATTTATGACGGTCTGGCTGCAGTCTACGATTACGGGCAGATGGGGTCTGAACTGAAGAACAACATCAAGAGATACTGGTGGGAGGCGATGGTAAGGCTTCACGAAAATATAGTCGGCATCGATTCCTGCATCTTCATGCATCCGAAAATCTGGGAGGCTTCTGGCCATGTCGGCGCATTCAATGACCCTCTCATCGACAACAAGGATTCAAAGAAAAGGTACAGGGCGGATGTGCTGATTGAAGACTATATCGCCAAACTGGAGGAGAAGGTCAGCAAGGAGGTCGAAAAGGCGAAAAAGAAGTTCGGGGATGCCTTCGACGAGGCGAAATTCCGCGAAACGAACCCTAACGTGCTTCGCCACACTGCAAAAATAAATGAAGTGAAGAAACGTATGGCTGATGCCCTCAATGCAAACGACCTCGCCGAACTTCGTCAGATTATCCTCGACTGCGAAATAGTATGCCCTATTTCCGGCACTAAGAACTGGACTGAAGTGCGTCAGTTCAATCTGATGTTCAGCACGCAGCTCGGCAGCGTTTCCGACGATACGAATATAATATATCTGCGTCCGGAAACGGCTCAGGGCATTTTCGTAAATTATCTCAATGTCCAGAAGACAGGACGCATGAAGATTCCTTTCGGCATAGCGCAGATCGGAAAGGCGTTCAGGAACGAGATTGTGGCACGTCAGTTCATATTCAGGATGAGGGAGTTCGAGCAGATGGAAATGCAGTTCTTCATCAAGCCGGGCACGGAACTCGACTGGTTCGCAAAATGGAAGGAAGCAAGACTTGCATGGCACAAGGCTCTCGGAATGGGAGATGAGAACTACAGGTTCCATGACCATGAGAAGCTCGCCCATTACGCAAATGCGGCAACCGACATAGAATTCAATTTCCCGTTCGGCTTCAAGGAGCTTGAGGGCATCCATTCAAGGACGGACTTCGACCTCGGAAATCATCAGAAGTTCTCCGGAAAGAAGATTCAGTATTTCGACCCGGAAAGCGGGGAAAGTTATACTCCATACGTCGTCGAGACGTCAATCGGTGTCGACAGGATGGTGCTTGCAGTGCTTTCCAATTCCTACAGGGAAGAGACGCTGGAGAACGGGGAAAAGAGGGTGGTGCTTAGCATTCCGGCTCCGCTGGCTCCGGTAAAGGTGGCAGTACTTCCGCTGATCAAGAAAGACGGTCTTCCTGAGCTTGCCCAGAGCATCATGGATGAACTCAAATACGATTTCAACTGCCAGTACGACGAGAAGGACAGCATCGGAAAGAGATATCGCAGGCAGGATGCAATCGGAACGCCGTTCTGCGTGACTGTCGACCATGATTCTCTCAATGACCATTGCGTGACCGTGCGCCACAGGGACACCATGGCCCAGGAAAGGGTTAAGATTGAAGACCTGCATTCAATCATCGATTCCCGCGTCAGCATGAAATCATTGCTCAAGAAATTGAAATAGTCATACGCCGGAGGCTTCTTCTGGGGAGCCGCAGGCGACAGCATTTTCAGGAGGTGTGAACCGGACATTCCGGTTCATGCCTCTTTTTTTGCATCTGTTTGGCAACGGCAACTGTTTTCATGTGTAAAAATTTTATAGACAATGTGCATGAACAGTTTGAATGGATAAGCGAAAAGGGAATGGAGATTATAATCTGAAGTCACGGAATTTTCGCGACAGGAAATCTGCAGAAAATTTATCCGCAGGGCGGCTTGTGTGTAGTAAATTTAACGTTAGTTTGATAAAATTTAGTTGAATTTTATCAAACACCGCAGAGGAGCAGACGAAAGTCTGCGACGGGCTCCCGGAGAGGGTCGTGAGCGGTTTATGAGAATGTCCGGTGGACATTCGAAAGCGAGCAGAAAGAGGGTGACGCCCCTTGGAAAGGGGCTGTCGCACAGCGACTGGGGATTAAGATAAATGGATTTCGCAGAAATCCTTTAACGAAAGTTCGACGAATCCTCTGGAGCAGAGTATAATAAATTCGTCGAACTGACGTTAAATTTACAGTACAAAAGCCGCAAAACTATAACAACTTAAATTTCCAGAATTATGAAAAAGATTGAGGCGGTCATCCGCAGAAGCCGGTTCGACGATGTCAAGCAGGCTTTGCTCGATGTTGACATCGAGTGGTTTTCTTACTATGATGTCCGGGGCGTGGGGAAGACTCGGGAGGGGAGAATCT
>CALVDU010000082.1 GCA_944326375.1 uncultured Bacteroidales bacterium
GATGTCCCGCTGCTCTGGTCGGTCTCAACGGAGAATGTGGTAGGAACACCAGCATCATCGTATGGATAATATGCGCTGAGGTCGGATGTAACCGATTCAGGATACCATGTGAGGTTTCCCGTGAAGACATTGTTCCCGTAAGTCATCAGGGCGTTGCTGACAAAGGTCTCGCCGCCCTCCTTCACGATTGTAAGTCCGATACGGTCGCCGTCATCGAAGTTCATGTCAGAGACACGTGTCACGAGAGGGGAAATCATAATCGCTCCGGGAACGGAATCAGTACCGGACGGTGTCTTGTCGCAGGCCGTGAACATGGCGGCTGCGAACAATGCAATACAATAAAATTTTTTCATCGCGATTGTATTTAATGATTCGTTTTACGCAAGAGGCTTTCAAATATAGCACTTTTTTGAGCCATTTGTCACACCCGCACAATATTTTTTCTCCGCCACTATACAAAATACTGCATGTTTTTATAAATTTGTCTCCCGCAAGATAGACGATAAAAAGGATTATGAAACGTACATTATACATACTTTCCGCAGCCGCCGCAGGCATCCTGTCGGCTGCACATCCGGCATTCGCCTGCACCAACGTATTGGTAACCAAGGGAGCGAGCACAGACGGCTCCTGCATGATTTCTTACGCCGCCGATTCCCACCAATTGTTCGGAGAACTCTATTTCAGACCGGCGGCAAACTGGGACAAGGGCGCCATGCTCGACATCCGGGAATGGGACACGGGCAAATACCTGGGTCAGATTCCGCAGGCAAGGCATACGTACCAGACCGTGGGAAACATGAATGAACATCAATTGATCATAGCCGAGACAACCTACGGAGGACGGCACGAACTGTTCGACTCCACGGGCATAATGGACTACGGCTCACTCATCTATGTAGCATTGCAGAGGGCAAGGACGGCACGCGAAGCCATCGAGGTAATCGTGGACCTCGCCAACACATACGGCTACTATTCCTCCGGAGAATCCTTCTCGATCGCCGACAAGGATGAAGTCTGGGTAATGGACCTCATAGGCAAGGGCTACAAGGAAGAAAACGGGAAAAATGTCCGCAAGGGAATAGTCTGGGTGGCCCGCAGGGTGCCTGACGGATATATCTGCGCACACGCCAACCAGGCGAGAATCAGCACATTCCCTCTCGATGACCCTGAAAACTGCCTCTATGCCCCGGACGTGATTTCCTTTGCAAGGGAAATGGGCTATTTCAGCGGAGAAGACAGCGAATTCAGTTTTTGCGACGCATACGCACCCCTTGATTTCAGCGGGATGAGAGGCTGCGAATCCCGCGCATGGTCGGCATTCAACATCCTCTGCGACGGCAAATTCACATTCGAGGACGAAAACGGCAATCTTGTGACCCGCGACGCATACGACTACATCGAATACGCCATGGGGCACGACAGCAGCAAACGATTCCCCCTCTTCGTGAAGCCGTCCGAGAAGATTTCGATGAAAGATGTCGCGGACGTGATGAGAGACCATTTCGAGGGCACGCCAATGGACATGACGCAGGACATCGGTGCCGGCGGAAACGCCCTGCCTTACAGGTGGAGGCCAATGGACTTCGAATATGATGGCTGCACATACGTCAACGAACGGGCAATCGCCACCCAGCAGACCGGATTCTGGTTCGTGGGACAGGCCCGCGGCTGGCTGCCTGATGTTGTAGGCGGTCTTCTGTGGTTCGGGGTGGATGACGCTGCAACATCCTATCTGACACCGATTTACACCAACATCTATGAAGTTCCGGAATGTTTCGCCGAAGGCAACGGAAGCATGCTCGAATATTCCTCGACCTCGGCATTCTGGATTTGCAACAGGGTATCGAACGCATGCTACAGGATGTATAACATCATGGCTCCTTTCGTAAGGGAAAGAATCGACGCATTCGAGAACGCCCAGATGACAAAGGTCGCAGAGAACGACAAGGCGGCAATGCTCCTTTATGACGCAGCGCTAAAGACGCCGAGAAGACAGATAAGGCGCAACGACGAGATGAAAAAAGTCCCTGACCCTTACGCCGACGTAAAGAAATTCCTTACGGACTACTCCGTAAATACGGCACAGGACATATTCAAGGAATGGACAAAACTTGAAGAGATGCTTCTTCTGAAGTTCATGGACGGGAACGTAAAGGCACAGAACCCTGACGGTTCATTCGTCACGAACGGCTATTCCGACCGCATTCCAGACGGGATAACCAACCCCGGCTATACCGAGAAATGGAAGAAAGCAGTCGCCGAAGACTGGGGAAAGACCCTGAAAGTGCCCGAAAAGTGATTCATTATAACCCTCAGACAAGATGAAAAGATTTCTCCCCAACATCCTCATCTTTTGTATTGCGGTGTGCATTTCCGTGCCCGCTGCGGCAAAGAGTTTCGAGATATCGGGAGTCGTGCTCGACAAAAAGACCGGCAAACCGATAGAGTACGCCACCGTTGTCCTGGAACAGACTGAACAGTGGGCAGTGGCAGACGCAAACGGCAAATTCGTCATCAGCAATGTGCAAGAGGGCAAGAACACCCTCAGCACATCCTGTCTCGGATTCGTTACCAACACGATGGAACTTACCATCGCAAGAAACATCGACGAACTTAAAATCTATCTTCTGGAAGATAACCTCACCCTCGACAGCGTGGTCATCACTGCACAGGACAACAGCAACAGCGCCACCACGAGCCGCACCATAGACAAGACGGCCCTCGACCATATCCAGGTTGTCAATGTGGCCGACATATCGAGTCTGCTCCCGGGAGGGGCCACACAAAATTCCGACCTGCTTTCGAGCCAGACCTTCAACCTCAGGGCAGGGGCAGCCACCGGCACAGGGACTGAAGTCGGGAACTCCTCGTTCGGAACGGCTGTGGAAGTGGACGGGGTACGTCTGTCCAACAACAGCAGTTTCGCCTCGTTCAGCACATCCGGAGTTTCCGGAGTGGCGGTCAACAATATCGCCTCGACCAATGTCGAATCCATCGAAGTCATCACGGGCGTGCCTTCGGTAGAATACGGCGACATGACCTCTGGTGTCGTCAAGATAAACACCCGCAAGGGAATCACCCCTTATACAATCACGCTGTCCACCAACCCGAACATGAAGCAGGTCTCCGCCAGCAAGGGCTTCGGACTCGGACAGACCAGGAAAGGGGCTGCGAGAGGAGTGCTAAACGCAAGCCTCGAATACACCCGGGCGACAGACGACATGCGTTCCCCTTACGAGTCCTACGACCGCAAGCAGCTGCAGCTGACATACAGCAACCTGTTCGACCGCGGGGCATTGGCCGCAACCCCGCTCCGCTTCTCCATAAGCGCATCGGGCAATATCGGAGGGATGGACACCAAGGCCGATCCGGATGCCTTTTCCGAGAACCGCACTACCGTAAGGGACAATTCCTTCAGGGGAAACTTCAGCCTCGACTGGCTCCTCAGCAGGAAATGGATAACCAACGTGGAACTCAGCGGCTCCGCCGTATATGGCGACAAGCACAGCCGGACGCATGAAAACTGGAACTCCGCACAGGATTCTCCCGCAATCCACGGCAGGGAGGAAGGCTATTTCATGGCGCAATACTACGACGACAATCCGGACGCGGAAGTCATACTCCGCCCGGGCGGCTACCATTACAGCACGATGTGCGTGGACGACCGTCCGCTCAACTGGAGCCTAAAGCTCAAGGCCAACTGGGCCCGCAAGTTCGGAGAAATCAACAACAAGATAAAGATAGGAGTCGACTGGACCGGAGACGGCAACTTCGGCATCGGGCAATATACCGAAGACATGAGCACGGCCCCTAATTTCTGGGAATACCGCTACTGCGACGTGCCTTTCATGCACAACGTCGCCGCCTACATCGAGGAGAACATCACGATTCCGATAGGCAAGACGAGGCTCAACCTCATCGCCGGCCTGCGCAACGACAACACGATAATCAAAGGCTCCGCCTACGGGACCACCTCCAGCCTTTCCCCGAGGTTCAACCTCAAATACACGATATTCTCCCCGAAGGACAGATGGAACAAGACCGTAAAGGAACTCTCGTTCAGGGCGAGCTGGGGAGTGGCCACGAAACTCCCGTCCTACTCCGTTCTCTACCCTGTCCCGGAATACCTGACCATAAACACGTTCACAACCACTTCCACAGCCGGAGGGGCAGCCATGTATGCCTACTATATCCTGCCAAGGACCATCGAGTACAATTCTGCCCTGCGCTGGCAGAAGAACCGGCAGTCCGAAGTAGGGTTCGACATCAACATCGGAGGTAACAAGATTTCCCTTGCGGGCTACTACAACCGCACTGTGGATGCCTACAGGCTTGAAAACGAGTACGACAGGTTTACCTACACCTATACCGGGACTGCGACCCTCGGAGACGGGTTCCCGATTGCGGCGGAAGACAGGATATTCAGGATAGACAGGGAAACGGGAACCGTGACCGTCTCGGATGCAGCCGGAACCGTGACCGAGACTCTCGACCACCGCACCAGGCAAAGGCTTACCCCGACCACATTCGCCGACAACAGCATAAACCCGATTACCCGCTACGGGCTTGAATGGATAATCGACTTCAAGCGCATAGCCCCGATAAACACTACAATCCGTCTCGACGGCGCATTCTACGGCTACCGCATGATCGACAAGAATATGGTGGCATACAGCCCGCACGCCGGTACGGGAGCCGACAGGGAGCATTTCAGATATGTAGGCTACTATCTCGGCGGACACAGCATCTCCAACGGCAGGGAAACGAGGCGGGTAAATACCAACCTGACCATTACGACCCATATCCCGAAAATCCGTATGATCCTGTCCCTCAAGGTAGAGGCGACGCTTCTGCAATACAGCCGCTTCTTGAGCGAAAAGGACGGAGGCACCCGCTCCTACCGTATCTCCGACAGAAGCGACGTGCTTTCATTTACCGGAGAATCGATATATGACGGGACAGGCTATGCAGTCACTTTCCCGGAATATTACACGACTTTCGACGACCCCGACACGCACAGGGACTATATGGCTGACCTGATATGGGCAAACGAGAACGACCGGAACCTCTTCAACGACCTCCGGAGTCTTGCACTGATTACCGGGACGAACTACCAGTTCAAGAAAGAATACATTACCCCTTATTTCTCGATGAACTTCAGCGTGACCAAGGAAATCGGCGACATAGCCTCAATCTCGTTCTATGCCAACAATTTCTTCAACAATTTCGCCCAGTTGCGTTCGACCTGGTCCGGCAACTATGTGTCCGCAAGCGGATACATCCCGAACTTCTACTACGGACTTACGGTAAGGTTCAAGTTCTGATACGGCAAATGTTTTAATCCCCGAAAACGATGAGAAGAATTTTCATAATCACTATAATGCTTGCAGTTGCCGCCATGATGACGGTTTCCTGCGAAGAAGGGCCTGCCGGACAGTCCTCGGCGGCAACCGAAACAACGGTCTTCCTGACATCCGGCGGCCGGCCTTTCCCGGAAAACGCCACGGTCACATTGACATCCCAGAGCCATCCCATTTCCTACGAAGGGATAGCGAGAGGGGGCTTTGTCAGGTTCAATGTGCCGGCAGGACTGTACAGCGTTTCTGCATATTACCGGGGCACAGGGGCAAACTCCAGGAATGTGTACAACGGGACCGCTTCTATAACCGTATCCTCCGACGCTGAGAATAATTTCACCCTGGATCTCATCTCGTCCGTTGCCGGGTCTCTCGTCATAAAGGAACTTTATGTGGGCGGCTGCCAGACTGACGACGGAAGCGGCGATTATCACTATGACAGGTATGTCATCCTTTACAACAACGGCAATACGGAATTCGACGCGAGCGACATCTGTTTCGGTTTCATTGCTCCTATCAACAGCAATTCTCCGAGCAACTATCTTGCAGGAGGCGAACTCTCGTATGCGGCTGAAGGATGGATTCCCGCCATGTATGCGATATGGTGGTTCGAGACAGATGTGACGATACCGCCATATTCCCAGATAGTCGTGGCAATCTACGGCGCAATTGACCATACGGCCACCTATTCCAATTCCGTGGATCTGAGTAAGGCCGAATATTACGCCATGTATGACCCGGAAGCGGGATTCAACAGAGTGGATTACTATTCCGTGCCGTCCGACAACATTCCGGAATCGCACTATCTCAAGACATTCCTTTTCGGGAACAGGGGTACGAACGCCTGGCCAATTTCCAATTCAAGTCCGGGATTCTTCATAATGGAAAACCCTGACATCTACGATTTCGTCAGGGATGCAAGCGGATATGACAATGCCTATCCGACATCCGGTTCCGTGCTGAAAGTTCCCATGGACATGATCATCGACGCAGTGGAAGTTTTCAGAAGCGATTACAGCATAAATTACAAACGGTTTCCGGCGAATATAGATGCCGGCAGCGTCCTGTTCCTCAACCAGAGGGGCTATTCAGTCTACCGCAACGTGGACCAGGCAGCGACTGAAGCCCTCCCGGAAAACGAGGGACTCCTCGTCTACAACTATTCCGGCGGCACATCCTCCGATACGGGAGCGACCGGATCCACCGACCCGTCCGGCATAGATGCGGAAGCCTCGATCGCCAACGGCGCCCATATAATATATATG
>CALVDU010000083.1 GCA_944326375.1 uncultured Bacteroidales bacterium
AGCCCTACGGCAAGCCTCATGTACAGCATCTGGGGCTACCGTCCGATAAGCGGAATAAACGAGGGTAATCTCATGGACTCCCTCTTTGACGAGACCACAGACCCGAACAGCGACTACCGCATAAATCCTTACCAGTCAGCGATGAACGAGTACAATCCTTTGCATACCCACAATTTCATCGCAAACGCCTACATCGACTACAAGATACTCAAAAACCTGACGCTCAGGGTTACCGGAGGTCTCAACAAGATACACCAGAGGCGCGAAGTCTTCTTCAATTCAAGTTCCCGAGGCGGCCACATGTACACCAACAACAAGGTTAACGGTTCCCTGACCAACATCGAGCGCACCAACTTCGTGAACGAGAACACCCTCACATATACCCCGAAACTCGGAAAAGGGCACAACCTGAAGGCTCTCGCCGGCTTCACGATTCAGGAGTCGAAGTACATGTCCAGCGCGATCTACTCCATAAACATTCCGAACGAGTCCCTCGGCATAGCCGGTCTCGACCAGGGAGAACTTACGGAGGCACCGATTACCAAGACATCGAACACCCTCATGTCATATCTCGCAAGGGTTGAATACAACTGGAAGTCGAGATATCTCGTGACGGCATCCTTCCGTGCAGACGGCTCCTCGAAATTCTCCCCTGAAAACAGGTGGGCATATTTCCCGTCCGCATCCGTGGCATGGGCGTTCGCTGAGGAGAATTTCATGAAAGGGCTGAGGTGGTGGAATACCGGAAAACTGCGTCTGGGCTACGGCACGACTGGAAACAACAGGGTTTCCGACTATGCTTACCTTTCTTCGATGGAGATTGACCCGGATTCGGGCTATGCCTTCGGCAACATTCCTGACAAAGGTGTCGTGCCTGACCTTCTCGGCAACAAGGACCTCAAATGGGAGACTACGATGCAGGCAAATGCCGGTCTTGACCTCGGCTTCTTCAACGACAGGCTCCTCATTACCCTCGACTATTATTATAAAAGGACAAAAGACCTGCTCCTGAATGCGACCCTTGCCCCAAGCATGGGCTATCTCCAGGCGTACAAGAATGTCGGCAGCGTGTCCAACTCCGGCTTCGAGATAACTATTGACACAAGGAACATCGAAACAAAGGATTTCCTCTGGACATCGAGTTTCAACATCTCCTTCAACCGCAACAAGGTGCTTGCCCTGAACGACGACGAGCCGAGCCTTGCCACAAGGATAAACTGGGGCAACTACGGCAACGCCTATCCTTACATAGCCATACCGGGATTGCCGATAGCGATGTATTACGGCTATCTTTTCGACGGAATCTACCAGTATGACGATTTCGACAAGGTGGGTGACACCTATATCCTCAAGGACGGGATTCCGAACAACGGCGATGCACGCGAGAGCATACAGCCCGGCGACATCAGATATAAGGACATCAACGGTGACGGCGAGGTCAATTCCTACGACCAGACAATCATCGGAAACCCTAACCCTGACCATATCGGAGGCTTCAACAACTATTTCCAGTACAAGAACCTCGACCTGAGCATCTATTTCCAGTGGAGTTACGGCGGGGAAGTCATGAATGCCAACAGGATAGTGTTCGAGGCAGGGGAGCCGGTCTCCCGCCAGTCCCTGAACATGTTCGCATCATACGCCGACAGGTGGACGCCGGAAAATCCTTCCAACACCCTTTACAGGGTAGGCGGGCAGGGACCCGCGGTATATTCCGACAGGACAATCGAGGACGGCTCATTCCTGAGGCTCAAGACAGTCTCAATCGGCTACAGATTTCCGTCAAAATGGATGAAAAAGGCGAAAATCCGCTCCCTGAGGGTATATGTTTCAGGTCAGAACCTCTTTACGTGGACAAAATATTCGGGCATGGACCCTGAGGTCTCGACACGTTCCGGCGCACTTACGCCGTCGTTTGACTGGTCGGCATATCCTCGTGCCCGGACCATTACGGGCGGCATAGAACTTTCATTCTGACAAGCCCGCAAACAGGTACTGACAACGCAAAAACGTAAACATTATGACATACAGGATAAAAAATATAGCAATAGGACTCGCTGCGGTGGCACTTTCCTCCTGTTCCTTCCTGGAGACGGAGCCGGATTTCGTCACTCCGGACGAGTATTACAATACGGAACTGGAGATGCAGCAGGCTCTCAACGGGATATATAACCGCCTCATCGACACAAACGGCAGGATGTATTCCCGTGCCCTGTTCAGCTACTTTGCTCTGAGCGACGAGTTTTTCTACCTGGAACAGTTCAGCGTCAACAACATAAGGGTGCAAGTCTATGATGCTGCCAGTCTTGACATCGGACGCTTCTGGGAAGTGCTCTACGAGGGCGTAAACAGGGCCAACTTGCTTATAGCCAATCTTGAAAACAAGGAACTTGACACGGCAAACAAGAAAGCCTATCTCGGAGAGGCATATTTCATGAGGGGATATTACTATTTTATCCTCACGACCTTCTTCGGCGAAGTTCCGCTGAAATTGCAGCCTACCACTGACGCAAACGACGCATATCTCGCAAAATCCCCGCTTCAGGACATCTATGACCAGATTGTAAAGGACATGAAGGCTGCTGAGGATCTTGTTCTCGACATAGATGTTCTCGGAAGCAACGAGAGGATTTCCAAAACGGGAGTGCAGGCGGTGCTGGCAAGAGTATATCTGAAAATGGCAGGCTATCCGCTCAATGACCCTGAAAATCCGGACGAAGATGCCTTGGAGTACTATGAGGAGGCACTCCTTCTCTGCAATGAGGTCATTTCTTCCGGCAAGCATTCGCTCAATACGGACTATCAGCAGATTTTCATCAACCATGTGGAGGAGATAAATGACCTTCAGGAATGCATTTGGGAAGTCGGGATGTACGGCAACAAAATCGGTTCGGAAGACCTTGCGGGCTCTGTCGGGGTGGAAAACGGAATCCTCTGCAGAGACCAGACTATCGGTTATTCGGGAGCACCGATGCGCGTCATGAAAAAACTCTATGACGCCTTCGCTCCGGAAGACCTGCGCAGGGACTGGTCCATTGCCACATACCGTTTTGTCACAGACGACGAAGGTGTCACCACCAAGCAGGAATACACTTCAAGCCAAATCTACAACCGCAGTCCGGGCAAATGGAGACGGGAGTACGAGACAGGTACGAAGGCACAGTATTATACAGGAATAAATTTCCCTCTCATGAGATACAGCGACGTGCTGCTGATGAAGGCAGAGGCTATAAACGAAAGTCTCGGAGGGCCTAACTCGGAAGCATATACGGCTATAAACCAGGTGAGAAGACGTGCCTACGGGGTGGACATAAATACCCCGAACACGCTCTGCGATTTGCCGGAAGGCTTGTCAAGGGAAGAATTTAGGGACTCTGTAAAGACCGAACGCTTCAGGGAATTCTGCTTTGAGGGACAGCGCAAACTGGACCTCATCCGTTGGGGCGAATACGTGGACGTGATGCACGAAACCGCTGCAGACATCCAGGCAACTGCACCGTCATCGTTCAAGTATGCCGCAAATGCAGGACTTAACACGACTTCTCGCAACGTGCTCTTCCCGATTCCGAACACGGAACTTACCGTAAACAAACTGATGACTCAGAATCCAGGATATTGATGATATGAAAAGGACAATAATATTTTTTGCGCTTGCCGCCATATTGCTGCCGTCCTGCATAAAGGATGAAGCTCCGGATGCCAGGATGACCGTGACCACGGACAAGACCGAATATACGGCAGGAGAGGCTGTGACTTTCCGTTTCGAGGGCACACCTGACAACATCGTCTTCTGGTCGGGAGAGCCGGGACATGAATATGCCAACAAGAGCAACTATACCCGTGTAGGCACGTTTTTGCTGGATTTCACTTCGGCTTCACGATATCCTACCTCTGCAGAAGCATGTGAAATGAGGCTGATGGTTTCCCTAGACTTTGACGGGGTGTATGACATTGCCACCATCGGAAACGAGGAAAACAACTGGATTGACATTACCGATGAATGTACTTGGGGACCTCACAGTTCAACATTGAACTTTATTTCTTCAGGGGAATTGAACATCAACGAAATCCTCGCAAGCCACGGCATCGAACTGGGCCAGGACGACACAATATGGTTTGCTTTCAGATATTTTGACGACAGGAGCACAAAGACACAATGGCTCATCCGCAACACGAACCTCGACCTGTTTTCGCCGTTCGGGACCGAAAGCGATGTTGCCACAATCACTTCTTTCGGCTGGACTTCCGTCCCAGAAATGTCGAATACCGTCACATCCTCGCAGCTGCTGATAAGGGGAAATACCGATGTTCAGACCATCTGGGTAGTCTCCGCAGGCTTCAACGCAGGCGATGTGGATGCCGATACGGGCACACCGCTCAAGAGCATAAGCACCCAAATGAGCGAATATACCTACACATACGACACTCCGGGAACATATACCGCAACCTTCGAGACATCTTCCGTCTGGTACACCGGCGGCAACAGTTCAGTGACATCAGTGCAGGTAAATGTCCTTCCGGCTTCAACTGACGGAGAATGATGAACAGGATTTTCATATCAGCCCTGCTTATGGCATTGTCTGCGGCCGTTTCGGCGCAGACTCTTGACAACGGCACGATCAGGCTTCAGTGGAAGCATGGCAAGGAAGGCTATGTGCTGAAAACCGTGAAACTCGATGGGCACAGCATGGATGTGGCTGAAAACCAGCACCGCATCCTCTATTCGGCAGATAAGCCTTCCACTGCCCCTGAAACCCTCTACGATGCTGAGGGAAAGGAAATTGCCTTTCCTGACCCGCAGTATCGCTACATCATTGCCACATGGCAGCAGAACATAACTCCCGTGTCCCTGAACAGGGCAGGCGAGAGCCATGCCTATTTCCCACAGTCATACCGCAGGCTTGACGACGGCAGCCTTGTATTCTCATACGAAGACAGCCTCATGCGTGTAGAGGAAAAATGGGCTCTTGACAGGGAATTCGGGAACGACATCCACATCGGCATCACCCTGACGGCAAAGCAGGACGGATGGTGGTCAATCTCATCCCCGAACGTGGTGACTGCCGACAAGGACGACTTTACGTGGGCTACCGTACCCGGATTGTGCCAGGGCAACGCACTGAATCCTGATTTTGTGCAGGCTCATGGCTACGGGCAGGGAATCCCCGAATTGCCTGTGGTCTTCAGGGAAAGGACTGCTTCGACCCTCATGTCCCTGATTACTGACAGGGACGGCATTACGGCTGCAGTCACGGCAGAACCGGGAAGCGGACGTGACCCGTGGGAAAAGGACAAGAAGACCAATTCTGTATGGAAACTCGGTCTGTCGCTGATGAACCGTGACGGGGAATTTACCCCAGTCCTGCATCATCCTGTCCTCGGAGAGAGCGGGTCTTTCCTCAAGACAGGGGAGTCAGCCTCGTTCAATGTGACCTATACCATAATGGATGCAGACTGGCATACGGTCTTTTCCCATTCCGTCAACGACATTTACCGCTTTGCGGACTTCCTCAAACTGAAGGAAACCTCACGGTCATTGACCGACAGGCTATACGACATGCACCGCTATCTCGTGGACGACAGCACTTCCATGTGGCGCAACTGCGACTGTAAAGGGGTGACAATCGGCGCACAGGACTACCGCGGCGGGGTCTATGGCTCGGACAAGGATGCCATGAAAAACTCCGACTACGGGGCCATGTGGATGCTTGCAAGGCTTACAGGCGACACTCTCCTGACGGAGAAACGCCTTCCATACGCCCTGAATTTCAAACTGATGCAGCAGAATACAGACGAAGGATTCCTGCATGGTTCGTCGGCAGGGCAGTATTGGCTCTACAAGAGCGGACGCTTCACTGAAGAATGGGGACCATACACGGAACCTGTTGCCACGACATATTACATGCTTATGGATATGGGCAACATCCTGCTTTTCGAACCTTCACGGGAAGACCTGAAAGAGCATCTGCGCCTTGCGGCAGACTGCCTGCTCGGCTGGATGAAGCCTGACGGCAGCTGGGAAGTGGCTTACGACAATGCCACACTGCAGCCTATGTTCACTGATGTGAAGGATTTGCGCCCGACTTTCTATGGTCTGCTTATAGCATACAGGATTCTCGGTGATGAAAAATATCTTGAAGCTGCATGCAAGGGGGCTGACTGGTATGTGGAGAATGCAGTGAACAAGGGGCATTTCCTCGGAGTCTGCGGCGACACCCGATTTGCTCCGGACTTTGCCACGGCACAGAGCGTGCAGGCATTGCTGGAATTGCATGAGGCAACAGGCGAAGCAAAATACAGGGATGCAGCAGTCAATGCCGCTAAAATCTACACTGCATCCGTCTATACCCATCCTGTCCCGACTTCTGAAACGAAGATTGTGAAAGGAGTCGAAAGGAAGGACTGGGAGATAGCGCAGACAGGACTCAGTTTCGAGCACGGGGGAGTCCTCGGCTCTGCAAACCACAGAGGACCGATTCTGCTGGCATCCCATGCGGGAATGTTCGTGAGGATGTTTTCGATGACGGGGGATTCCCTGTTCCTGAACATGGCCCGTGCGGCAGCAACAGGCAGGGACGCGTTTGTGGACAAGAGCACGGGAGTGGCTTCATACTATTGGGATTCAATGGACAATGGTGCAGGCCCGTACCCTCATCACGCTTGGTGGCAGACAGGCTGGATTATGGACTATCTCATGGCAGAGGCAGAATTGCGCTCTGACGGCCAAATTTCCTTCCCGAAAGGCTTCATCACGCCTAAGGTAGGACCCCACAGGACATACGGCTTTGCTCCCGGACAGGTCTATGGTGTTGAATGCGAACTCATTATGAGGCAGGGGCTTGTGTCTGTGGATTCTCCTTATATGGAATACATTACGGCATTGGACGAAAACGGCCGGACTCTGTATGTGGTGCTGATGAACAGTGATGATGAAGCCCGCAGGGCGAATTTGTCTGTGGACATCACCAAACTCTTTGGCGGCGACGGCGTTGCGATAAAGGACGCATCCTGCGACATTGATGCTTACGGAATTAAGGTACTGAAAATAAAATATTGATGACAAAGATTTCTAGATATCTCTTGTGCGCCTTTGCGCTTGTCGTTCCAATCGTCGGGGCGTCCGCGCAGAAGGACAGATACATGATAGAGGCTGAGGCATTCCAGTTCAAGGGCAAATGGTTCACGGAACGGAGCGGGGAATGCATGGGCACTTCGATGCTCCGCCTTGGAGGCGGCGGAAGCCTTGATGCACAATATGATGCGCTTACTGCCGTGGAAATCTGGGAGGCTGGGGAATATAACGTGTGGGTGCGTTCCGCCGACTATGAGAAAAGTCCGGGAACAAGGCTTTTCCAGCTCAGCATCAACGAGCAGCCTATGGAAGTTTCCGGAAAGCACGGACATCCCGTCTGGTACTGGGAAAATGTGGGCAAGGTATCCCTTGAAAAGGGCAAGGCCCTTCTGAGGCTGCATGACGTGAGAAAGAATTTTGCACGTTGCGACGCAGTCCTTCTTATCCGTGACACTACGGTGAACCCGAACGGGATTGACAGGAAAGAAATAGGGAAGTGGCGGAGAAGTCCGGCGAAGATTGTGACACAGACAAGTGCGCCGGTCAGCGTGTCTGCTCCTATGGAACTGGACTACAA
>CALVDU010000084.1 GCA_944326375.1 uncultured Bacteroidales bacterium
GGACGATACCAGCAACCTTGCCCCTGGCGACATCGAATCGATGCAGGTACTCAAGGATGCCTCATCCTCGGCAATATACGGTGCAAGGGCTGCCAACGGTGTGGTAATAATCAACACAAAAAGAGGCAAAGCCGGAAAGGCTGTCGTAAGGCTCAACGTGCACGCCGGATTCTCCAGACTCGGCAAATCCATAGATGCACTCAACACGGAACAATACAAGGAACTTATGGCTGAACTGTCAGAAGTTACAAGTACTGTCCCGAATATTCCTGCAGATGAGCATCGCTACACCAATTGGACAGACGCCCTTTTCGACACCGGCATAAATCAGAACTATCAATTGTCTCTCTCAAACGGAAACGACAAAATAAAATATTTTGTCTCAGCCTCTCACACTGATGAGAAAGGTATCGTGAACAAGGCTTATTTCCGCCGCACCAGCGTCAGGGCAAACGTGGACAGCGACATGTTCAAATGGCTGACAATGAACCTGAACGTAGCCTATTCACACAACCGTGGGCGAACTGTCAACGAAAACTCCAGTTCAATGCGTTCCGGCTCAATCCTCGCTGCAATCACAACCCCTCCGTTCATGCAGGTTTGGGACCCGGACAATCCTTCTCAATATGACGAGGATGCTTACGGCTCCAGGATTCTCAACCCGCTGGCAGCCAATGCAGCGGACATGACAAACCAGTCCGACCGAATCGTCGGCACACTTGCCCTTGATTTCAGGATTGTTGACGGGCTCAGATTCAAGACCAGCTACTCAATAGACCTGAACAACAGCAGGGACGACTATTATCTTGACCCGACTTCGACTACGGACGGTCGCTCTACAAAAGGATATGTATCCGAAAGTTCGTCAAGAAACTTCGAATGGCTCTTCGAAAATGTCCTCACTTATGACAAACTGTTCGGAAAACACAATTTATCTGTCATGGCAGGTGCCACACTCCAGCATGCACAATGGAATGGTAACAGTCTGGCCGGATATGATCTTCCGTCGGCTTATCCTGACATCCATTCCGTAGCGGCCGCAAACCAGCTTGACGAAGATGCTATCTGGTCATCGGCAAGTGCATGGAGCATAGCTTCTTTCCTTGCGAGGATCTCTTACAACTACGATGACAGGTATCTTCTGACGGTTAACTGCAGGGCTGACGGATCATCCCGTTTTGCCCCAGGCGAAAGATGGGGCGTATTCCCTTCGGTATCAGCTGGATGGCGCATTTCAGGAGAACCGTGGATGGAAAACACCCATGACGTGCTCGACGACCTGAAAATCCGGGCTGGCTACGGGATGAACGGTAATCAAGGAGGAATAGGCAACTACTCTTATCTTGCATACATGAGTGCATCAAGGGTCCCTCCTACAGAAGACAACACCTATCCTGGCATGGCATTCTCCACAAACTCGCTCGCCAATCCGGAATTGACATGGGAAAAGACGTCTCAATACAATGTGGGTGTGGACGTGTCCCTCTTCGACAGCCGCATAGTCCTTAATGCGGACGCATACTACAAAAAGACTACCGACCTTCTTCTGACCGTAGCCCTGCCGGACAACCTCAACCTGCCGGGAGGAATCACAAGGAATGACGGAGAAATGGTGAACAAGGGTATGGAGTTTGCCCTTTCCACAGTCAATTTCGACAGGGAATTCCGATGGACAACGGACTTTAACCTGTCTCTCAACAGGAACAAGGTGACCAAACTCGGTCTGAACAAGGTTTATTACTACGCCGAAACATACGCAACCGGAGAATCTGCAATCATTCTCAAGGAAGGTCTGCCTCTCGGCTCATTCTTCGGCTACATTTCCGACGGGGTTGACCCTGAAACAGGAGACCTCATGTACAGGGACATTTCCGGAAACGGCACAATCGGTACGGAAGACCGGACAGTGATAGGCTGTGCACAGCCAAAATTCACATACGGATTCACAAATGACTTCTCATACAAGGGTGTGACACTCTCGATATTTTTCCAAGGGAGTTATGGCAATGACATCTTCAATGCTTCGAGGATAGAGACCGAAGGCATGGTGGATTTCCGTAACCAGTCAACCGCCGTTCTCAGAAGATGGAAACGACCGGGAATGGTCACTGACATCCCAAGGGTAGGCAATGCAGATAACATCAAAAACTCAACAAGGTTTGTGGAGGACGGGAGTTTCCTCAGATTAAAGAACGTGACTCTGTCCTACTCCTTCCCCAAAAAACTGATAAAGAAAGCATCAATTTCGGACTTGCAATTCTATGTGACCGCACAGAACCTGCTGACATTCACGAAGTATTCGGGATATGACCCGGAAGTCAACGCATACGGTTCCAGCGGAACCGAACTCGGAGTTGATTTCGGCACATATCCTCAGGCAAAGGCCTTTATATTCGGTGTAAACATCCAGTTCTGAACATCATGAAACGCATAATATACAAGAATACATTGGCAGTGCTTGCCCTTGCATGGGCAGTCTGCGGCTGTGAGGACTTCCTCAACGAACAGCCACAATCCGACTTCACAAGACCTGAATCCTCATCAGGGTCTGAACTGACCTCGGCATACGAAACAGTGGAAGAGGCACAGAACGAACTTAACGGGGCATACGCCAATTTCAAGGCGGACATATACGAAATGAACAATTTTCTCGTCGCCGACGTCATGAGCGACAACTGCTATGTGGGAGGAGATGGAATCAACGAGGAGCAGTTCGACCTGATGAACCTGACTGCCACCAACACAATGGTCGCATTGAGCTGGTCACAATACTATACGCTTGCAGGCTCGGCGACAACCGTCATTGAAAACGTAAAACTAATGCCGGAAGACCCGGAAACGGAGCAACAGAAGAACCAAATCATTGCTGAAGCGAAATTCATAAGGGCATGGGCATATTTCGATATCGTCAGACTATGGGGAGATGCCCCTATGACCCTTCAGCTGATACCTGCGATCACTTCGGACAATCTTGACGAGTGGTATCCCGTAATGTACCCGGAGAAAACGCCGGCTGCCGACATTTACAAGCAAATCCTCGAAGATCTCGATGACGAAGATGTGATACAATATCTTCCGAGCATGTCCCACGGGGCATTCCAGGCTACAAAAGGTGCCGCATACGGACTAAGGGCAAAAGTATATGCCACAATGGGAGAAAAGGCGGACAGAAACTGGCAGGCTGTGGTTGACGAATGCGACAAGGTAATCGGCGAAGGCTATGAATTAGTGCCGAATTTCGACGACCTCTGGACTGTCAGCGGCAAATTTTCCAACGAAAGCATTTTCGAATTGTACTTTACTTCCGAGAACGAACAGCACAACTGGGCATATTGGGTACTCCTTTCAGATGTCAACGGGGATGTGGTAGTTTCATGGAGACGTTACTGCACGCCTACTCAGGAACTGGTGGAAAAATTCGATGCGGAAAACGACACTCGTTACGCATCATCCATCTATTGGACAGAAGTACCTTACAATACCTACTGGCCTGCCTCCAACTATCCTCTCTCTTACAAGATCAGGCAAGAAGAGAACGACATAATCTTACTGAGACTGGCTGATATCTTGCTGCTCAAGGCTGAAGCACTCGTGGAACTCAACAGGACCGAAGAAGCCATCAACATCGTGAATGAAATCAGGGAACGTGCAGGCATTGATGACCTTGACACAGGAATGGGACAGGAAGAGGCTCGTCTTGCCGTTGAGAATGAACGTCAACTGGAACTATATATGGAAGGTCAGAGGTGGTTCGACCTTGTAAGGAACGACCGCATGGAGGCTGTGATGAGGGCACACAAGAACAAGGACGGAGAACCTATGGTCAGCGACGTGAGCGAGTTCCGCCGCCTGCTGCCTATACCTCAGGCGCAAATTGACATCAACGAAAGACTTACACAAAACCCAGGATATTGATAACCGATAAAACAAGCAAATCATGAAAATATTTAATAAGACGCTGATTGCAGCAATTTCTGCAACAGCATTGCTGGCATCCTGTACAGACCAGCCCGAAGCAGAGAACTCCGGCGACCTTGAAATAGTTTCCTTGTCAATAGGAAGCGAAACCATAGTGCCGGGAAATGACCTGACGTTCACGGCATCCGTAAGAAGCGGCGGGGCAGACCTGTCTACCCTTGAAGTCAGCGTGATTTCTTCAGACGGGGAAATTGCCGAAGCATCATTCAGGACGAGGGGAACGGAAGCGACCGTCACCGACGGAAGCATCACGGTACCGTTTCTGGCAAACATGGCTGAAGGCACAAACCTCGGCGTAAGGTTTGAACTGATTGACGTGAACGGGGCAAGCATCAACACCACAAGGCAGATAGCGATAGAAAGACCACAACTGCCGGAAACCATATACATGATTACCGATGCCGGCACATACTCCATGACCCGTTCGGCAGACAACCAGGAACTTTACACCACTTCCGAGACCGGATTCGACAATGCCCTGACAGCCACATTCGCCACATCGGACAACATCGATGAGGCGGAATACATTTGGGGCGACTCCGGTCAGAACAATGTCGCATCGATAATAGAAGTTGGAGGTTCAGGGGTGACAATCAATTTCCCGTCAATGAGCGTCGATAACTACACCTTCAACACCCTCACATTTGAGGTCGGAGCAACAGGTACAAATCTTGACATATCAGTCAACGGCACTGCACTCACTCCTGACGGAAGCCTTCTCCACGCACAGGTTGAATTCACTCAGGATGCAGCAGTTACCATTACCGGCATAAGTGACCTTGAGTCATGCTACAACAGGGATTTCTTCTCATACGCAGACGGCAATGTGACATTCCTCGGAGAAAGCGGCACATACGATGTCTATTATTCCACGGACTACAACTATTTCTGGATTGCAAAAATGGATGCAGTTGCCCCTGAATGCCTTTGGATAAACGGTCACGGATTTACCTGCGCACCGAGATGGAGCACTGACTACAACACAGGCGGCTGGGTAGGAATGGACGAAGAGGGTGACCCTCTCACCATCAACAGGGTAGGATATGCAAGGAGAATTTCCGACAATGAATACCAGTGCCACATGTACCTGAGCAATGACCATGAATGGGCGAACTTTGAATTTGAAATCTATTCGGATTTGGAGTGGAACATCATTAAATTCACATCCATTGCAGGACAAACGGAAGGCATAGTATTGTCAGAACACGAAGAAG
>CALVDU010000085.1 GCA_944326375.1 uncultured Bacteroidales bacterium
AAATCCGACAGATTTTCATAAATTTACGGAAATTTGCCAAAGAGGAGGACGAATGCTCCACGATGATGGAAAAATGGCTCTATAATCTGAAGAATATGAACAGGGATGACAAAGTCGCTTTTGCGGAACGGGACGAGGTGTTCCGCAAGTTGAGGCAGTATGCCGAGGAGAAGAACATGACGGATGACGAGAAGATTCTCTATGACCTCCGCATGGATGCCTGGAAGGATTATTATGCTGACATGGACGAGTCGATGGCCGAAGGCTTCGAAAAAGGGAAAGTTGAAGGACTGAAAGAAGGTGAGATTGCCGGATTTGAAAAAGGGAAAGCCGAAGGTGAGATTGCGGGGATTGAAAAAGGTAAGGTCATGATTGCGAAGAACATGAAAAATGCCGGGATGTCGGCTGAAGTCATCGCATCCATGACGGGACTGACTGCAGAAGAGGTAGAGTCGCTTTAGGGGGGGAGCCTTTCCGGCTTTCGCCCGCAGTTCTACTGTCCCCGAACGTAACGCCGCAGACTATCCGCTATCATAAACCTGACTGCCGGCGCATCAGAGTGGGCGGGATGCAAGGCACGGAGGGCGAGGCAACCGCAACAACCTGACGGTTGTGAGGATTGCCGAGTCCAGAACGTAACGCCGCAGACTACCCGCTATCATGCGCCGGGCTACAGGAGCAGCATCACAGCGAATGTAAAGAGCAAAATCCCCTGAAATATGAGAGCCCCGCTGGAACTATATGACAGATAAGTCTCCGTCACATCGGCAGCAGACACTGACGAAATCTCTGCCTCGTCAGGATAACTGCGACATGCCCACTTTCTTATGAGATAGCCGCCGTTGAAATATGTCGCACCACCGTTGGAGCGGTTGAGGGAGACAAGGGTCCTGTAGTCGGAAAAATATGCGGCAGTTTCAAGGGCAGCAGCCGTTTCCCTGTCATTCGTCCCGGACAGGAGCAAGGAAAAATCTTCAGGAGTGGATGCGACAAGCAGAATGCTGCGATATCCTGAATCAGATGCCCTGTACAGCATCTCGGAAATCCGCCTCCACTTTGCCTCAGTCACAGGACGCACTTTGTAGACACTTATGACGAAGACTGGAGCACCGACCATGAGGTCGTCCCTCGAAACTCCGGTTCTGTCCATCAGAGGAAGCGATACGGACAGGTCCGACGAAGCCATTTCGGATGAAGACGGATCGTCTGTCCGCCGTGTCTCCGTGCTCACGAACGTCCATGTCGAATCCGGAAGATTGTCCAGGGTAAAAGTTTCTTTTTTCCCGTTCTTCTCATATATGAACACGGCTTCGTAAGTATCTCCGTCGTATATTTCAGGCATATTGTGTTCCGCTGCACTCACCCTCACACCGGGCCTGAAATCCGTATAGTCCTTCAAAGGAATGAACATCAGCGAATAGACGGCAAAGCATATCACAGTCACGGTAACTATCGAGAACGACACATATTTCCGCCTTTTCGGCTTGCCCAATGCACTCAAAGGGAAAAACGATGCGGCAGACAGGGCACACAAGGCAATATTCTTCAGGAAAGTCTGCAGATGGGTCAGGTGCAGCACCTCGCCGAAACAGCCGCAGTCCATCGGCGGATTGAATATCAACAGAGCAAGCGAGAGCAAGGTAAAAAATCCGAGGAAACACATCGTGATTATCGACACAATCCTTCTCCACAGTCCTGTAATCAGCGCAGCACCAAGCAATGTCTCTATCATGGCCAATGCAAATGCCGAAGCCTTCGCCGAAAAGTCCATGAACCCGACATGCATGAAATTGTAATACTCGCTCATCACGAGCCCAGCCCCCACCGGGTCGAGCAATTTCACGATTCCCGACAGGAAAAACACGATTCCGACCACATAGCCGCAGAACCGCTTGCCTCTTTCCAAAACCTTGTTCATGACAGTTTCTCCAGCACTGCGTCAACAGCAGCCCTTATTTTCATGAAAATGTCCTCCCGTGGCAACATTTCTCCCTTGTCGTCCGAGCAGTCTATCCTGAGGAAGTCCGGGTCTGCCTCGCACTGGCGCAGGTACATGTTCCGGACGGCCTTCTGAAATTCCATGTCGGACTCGTGGATGTCCCTGCATCCGTCAAGATATGCCCTGTCCTCCCCCGTCCTCTGCGAGCCGAGTTTTTTCTCGACAAAATCTACAGGCACGTCGAGAAATATGTTCAGGTCTGGCTTAGGCAGATCGAACTGGCCATATTCAGTGTTGAATATCCATTGCCTGAGGGCTTCTTTTTCCTGCTCATTCCCGAGTTTGGCGCACTGGTAGGCTATGTTGGAATAGACATACCTGTCGAGGAGCACAATTCCTCCCGCCTCTATGGCTTCCCTGATGTGCGGTGCAGCCCCGTGCCTGTCCTCTGCAAACAGGAGTGCCACAAGTTGCGGATGCACCTCGTCGTTGCTGCCGAAATCACCTTTCAGGAAACGGGTTATGAGATCGCCATAGACCGGCGCATCATACCTCGGGAAATGGATGTACTCCATCCTGTCCGTCCTTTCTTCCAAATATTGTCTGAGTTTTTTGACCTGGGTGGATTTTCCCGACCCGTCGAGTCCTTCTACCACTATGAGCATATCCGTACAAATATTCTGCAAATTTATCAAAAATAACGTGAGTTCGACCAATTTGCCGCCTCCGCCCCAAAAATGTAAAAATACCAGGATGCGATTACCATGCTTTAGCATATTGGTCAATAAAATAAAAGCCCTCTGCCGAGGGCTTTTAAGTTACTTAAACCTATTCAAAACCTGAGTCCGGCGGTAAGGCCGACCCAGCCTTCGGCACGCATGCTGCCCCATTGCCCAGACCACATCGTCCACGGCGCAAGCGAAGGCAGGGCATTCCCCTCAGCATCATTGCTCTGGAGAGCAAGGTTCACCGCAGGACCGACAAATATCTTGAAATGCCCCGCAAACTCCTTGCACACAGGCAGCCTCAACTGGATCAGGCTGTTTACGGTATCTCCGCCGGTGGATAATTTTCTTTCGTTGCTGATTCCGAACGCCTGAATTTCAATCTGATTGCTCCAACGCTTCTTCCAGTCCACGCTCGTGCCGAATCCAAGCCCGACCGCATACTCCAGCGGAGAAAAGAAATAGTTTACGCCACCCGAAAATATGGTATAGAACCTGTCCGTTCCCAACCTGAACGACAACAAAGTATTGATTGCCTCGGAAAATGAGACCTCAACCTCATATTTCCCGCCATGCTTTGCAACATTGATAAGACCTATGGACACGCCGCTCTCCCCGTCCTCCATATAATTTATGAGTCCGAACTGGACACCGTTCACGCTTTTCGCCACATTCACCAAAGCCGACAGCTGAAGCCCGTTGACATGGTCGGCTACATTCATGATTCAGGCAATCTGCAGAGGGGATTTCCCTGAGGAAGCGATATTTCCAAAACCGCTTATCTGCACCGAATTGCAGCTGTTTGCCGAATAATTCAGCAGACCTGCTATCTGAACGCCTTTCGTGTATTCCCTTGACGCATTCCACACGCTACCCAATTCAAACGCCCATGATTTTATAAAATGTTTGTAATCAAGGCGCAAACATATCAAATCCGCTTAATTCCGGCAAGGCATTTCCTGCCAACTGCAGAATTTTCGGCATGAACTTCAGAATTTTAAGGTTGGAACTATTTGTCGTCAATCCATTTCAGGAAATCGGGGACTCGCGCTCGGCTCAAAACCAGGCTGAAATCCTCATGTCCCCGAAGGGTGACCTTAAGCCTGCTGTTGAAATGTTTTGAAACCTTTTCTATCGAATTTATGGACACGATGCAGCCACCTTGACAGAGCCTTCTATGCCGGCAATGCTGATGTCGGGAAAGTGCTTCTTCAGTATTCTGACCAGTTCTTCCTGTGCAGGAATTTCATCTTCAACAATAAGGACTTTCATAGCAAAGGCAATTTTACGGAAAAGACATTCCCGTCATCTGATACGGATATATCGCGTCCCGCCAGTATGGCATATTTGTTCGAGAGGTTCTTCAGCCCTACACCAGTCCCTTCGCCGCTGCTCAGGCGAGGGTTGATGTTGTTTGACACGCAGAGAAAATGCCCGTCAGAAGCAATGTCTATCGACAAAGGCCTTTCGGGAGAAACGGCATTGTGTTTCACGGCATTCTCTATCAGCAACTGCAGGGACATCGGCGGCACTCTCCTCGTCATGTCAGACGGCTTTATGTCAAACCTGAATTCCAGTCCTTCATTGAAGCGGGTCTTGAGTATGCCGATATAATTTTCAATGAATTCCGTTTCCTCCCTGACGGTCACTGTGTCCTGCTCGTCCTGTGTGAGGACATACCTGTAAACCGCCGAAAGTTTCTTGGTGTATTTCACGGCAAGCCCGCTGTCTTTGTTTATCAGGCTGACGAGGACATTAAGGCTGTTGAATAGGAAATGGGGGTTTATCTGATTCTTCAATTGCCTGTATTTCAGGAGTGCATTCTCTTTCTGAAGGCTGCGGTTGATGCTGGTCTGTATAAGAAATTCCGCTGCAGCCAATATGAAGATGTTGATCAGCGTCGCCGCAGCAACCGATTTCCAGAAAGGTACGGAAAAGACATACCTGCCCATGTCGGATATGAAAGGCAGGTTCACGACCACCACCAATATTCCGGAAACGATTGCAACCAGCACCCCTTCAGAGAGCAGCCTCAGCCCCACACGACCATGTGTGCTATGTTTTACCGTTAAAATTTAGGTCAAGGGGCACGCCGGGCTGCTGGAAAGGACTTTCTACTATATAGGCAGGGCGCTGTCTTCGCAACTGAAGCCAGGGGACGACTATTCTTCCCTGAAGGGCGTGTACGGGATATTCCTCACATGGTGCGGAATCGGGGACGACTCCCAGGCCTTCTTCAAGGACTTTCGCATGGTGAATGTCGAGGATATGAGCGAAAGGGTCGACGAAATCCGACAGATTTTCATAAATTTACGGAAATTTGCCAAAGAGGAGGACGAATGCTCCACGATGATGGAAAAATGGCTCTATAATC
>CALVDU010000086.1 GCA_944326375.1 uncultured Bacteroidales bacterium
GATGATGTGAACGAGTATCGACCTGTCTTTCTGCGTGTTCCGATGAAAGTGATTCTGAAGAAATAGCCATGAAAAGGTTTCTGGCAGCAATATTTCCATTGCTCGTGTCGTGCGGCGGTACACCGCAGAACCCTTCTGCTGTCGTGCCGTGTGACAGCATCGGCGGACAGCAGGCTGTCTATTGGCCGCATCACGGTTTCGTGGAGAACGGAATTTTGCATGCCTACATGATAAGAATCGTGTTCGACCCTGTTTTATGGTTCAGGACGGACGGGCTTGTCTATGTCCGTTTCAGCCTTCCGGATTATACTGTGATGGACATTTCGGAGGTTGCTTCCTTTGCCGAGAACCATGTGTGGTACGGCTGGGGCTTTTCGAAGGACGGGAAACTTTTGGTAAGCTACTGCATAAACAGTCACCGTCCGGGACGCTTGTGGGAGGATGTGTCGGTCTATCGTCCGAGGTTTTTGCGGGTCCCGTATTCTCTTATACTTGGACAGGACCAATGATATTTGAAAATCAGTTTATTGACGTTAATACAACAGACATGAATCCAGAAAACAATTCCCGTTTTGCAGTGGGCATGGATATCGGCGGAAGCCATGTATGTTCGGCCGTGGTGAATGTCGCTAACGGAGACCTTGTTTCCGAACCTGTGACTACTCCGGTTGACAGCAAGGCTTCGGCAAAGCCGATAGTGGATGCCTTTGCGGAAAACATATTCCGCACGACGGAAAATTTCAGCGGGGAGATATCCGGAATAGGTTTTGCCGTCCCGGGACCGTTCGACTATGAAAACGGCATATCCACGATTTCAGGAGTCGCCAAATATGAATCCATTTTCGGCCTTGATTTCAGGAAAACTTTGTATGCAAGACTTCTCGGCAGAGGTATATCGGATTTCAGATTCACCAATGACGCATCTGCGTTTGCTCTTGGGGAATGCCTTTCAGGGGCTGGCAAAGGTGCAGACAGGGTTGTCGGAATAACGCTCGGAACCGGGCTTGGCTCAGGATTCGTTGACAGACACCATCTTGTGTGCTGCGGAGACAATGTTCCTCTGAACGGCTGGGTATATCATCTTCCTTATGAAGACGGTATTGCCGATGATGCCTTTTCTACCAGATGGGTATGCCGGCGATTCCATGAATTGACCGGACAGACTGTCAAAGGGGCAAAAGAAGTGGCCGATGCTTACGGAAAGTGTGCGGAAGCAAGGCAGTTGTTTGACGAATACGGCACACGTCTTGCGGCTTTTCTGGCTCCGTTGCTGAAACGGTTTGATGCTGATGTACTTGTTTTAGGAGGCAACATATCACGGGCATACCCTCTGTTTGGGAAAGTGCTTGTGCATGACCTTGAAAAGTCCGGCTGCAGGACCGCTGTAACGACTTCTCAACTGATGGACAAGGCGCCTTTGGCCGGTGCCGCTTCGCTTTTTATGTGATTATTGTATTTTTTAATATTATTGTGATATGTCAGAATTGAGGAAAACGACACAATACCTTCTTCCCGTGAGGAAGGAAGAATCTGCGGGATATGATCTCTATCCTGTTCATGATTTGGGCAAGAACAAGGTTTTTGCGGGCTATGGCTCCCTTGCCGAAAGGATTGCCTCTTGCAAGAATGTAATTGTGGAGACTTATGTGGGAATCGATGCAGATTCTTTTGCTGAAGGGCTGAACAAGGCCCTGTCTGCGCTTGGGATAACTCCGTTATGGTGGAACACCAAGGCTGCCATGAAGCCGGCAGCTGAAATCAACGCCCTTGTGGCTCCATATCTCGGGGGAGACGACCCTATTTTCGGTTTCCGTTCTCCGCTCGCCCTTGAGGAATTTTTCGATATGGATGCCCTGCGTTCGATATCTCCGGACAAAGATGCGCAGATGAATATTCTTATCGGTCCTGGAGCGGCACTTGCCGGATGGGACGGATTGCTCATATATGTAGATATACCGAAGAATGAAATACAGTTCAGGGCAAGGGCGGCAAGCATCACCAATCTTGGTGCAGATGCTCCCGAGGCTCCGAAGAAGATGTACAAAAGATTTTATTTCAACGATTGGCCTGTGCTCAACAGGCATAAGAAGAATCTGCTTCCGGAAATCGGCATTTTCGTTGACGGACAGCGTGAGCATGAAATCACGTGGGCTGAGGGTGACTCTGTAAGGGCAGGTCTTGACTCAATGTCCCGCAACGGGTTCAGGGTACGTCCTTGGTTCGAGCCGGGCGCATGGGGCGGACAGTGGATAAAGGAGCATATAAAATCCCTGCCTTCCGATGTCCCTAACTATGCATGGTCATTCGAACTCATCGTGCCTGAGAACGGTCTGATTTTCAGCAGCGACGGGGTAATGCTCGAGGTGTCGTTCGACTGTCTCATGTATGAAGCCGGGAAAAATGTCGTCGGAGACGAGTGCGTAAAGGAATATGGAGATGAATTCCCTATAAGGATGGACTATCTCGACAATTTCGACGGCGGAAACCTTTCCATACAGTGCCATCCTCACAAGAAGTACATCCAGGAGAACTTCGGCGAAGTGCTTACGCAGGAGGAGACATACTATATACTTGACACATGCAAGGATTCTGTAGTATATCTCGGCTTCCAGGATGACATAGTTCCGGAAGAGTTTGAAAAGGCTCTGACTGAAAGTTTTGAAAACAAGACTCCGCTCGACGTGCCAAAATACATCAATTCTGAAAAGGCACACAAGCACGACCTTTTCCTCATCCCTCCGGGAACACTCCACAGTTCAGGACGCAACAATCTGGTCCTCGAAATCAGCACAACCCCGTATATCTTCACATTCAAGATGTACGACTGGCTCGCCCTCGACCTTGACGGCAAACCGCGTCCTCTCAACATAAAGAGAGCAATGGACAATCTGTGCTTTGACCGTAAGGGAGCGAAAGTCAAGGCTGAACATGTCTGCAAGCCTGTCCTTATGGAAAAAGGTTCTGATTGGGAACTTTGGCATCTGCCTACTCATCCGAAGCATTCGTATGACGTGCACAGGTATGTCATCAATTCCGAAGTTGAGGTTGCGACAGAGGGCAAGTGCCATGTCCTGAATCTCGTGGAGGGTGAAAGGGCGCATGTCGTTTCTGCCGAAGGAATGTCATTTGACCTCAATTATGCGGAGACGTTCGTGGTTCCGGCCGCAGCCGGTTCATACAAGATTGTGAATGATTCTGGACGGGAAATAATGGTGGTCAAGGCATTCATGAAATAAGGAAAGAATTTACAATCCTGAAAAGGTACCGTTGAAGACTCCGGCGGCTGTGGTGCAAGTGAATTTGCCCGAACAGCCGCCGGAGTCATTTTGTGCCGAAATTGATTCCTTTTTCTATGCAGTAGCCATTTTCAGTGTCGGCAGCCTGGAAACTTTTGTATTATAATTGAAGATGTCTGTACGGAAGTTTCATTCATTATGTGTGCATAGTCTTACTTTTGACCTTGGATTGATATATGCCGGAACTGCAGGCAATATGGAATACCACATATATTACTTAAAGAAATAAGCACTATGGAACAGAAGAAACTTTTTATTCCGGGGCTGTACGAGTCTCCGGAATTGTCTGTTGCACAGGTCTCTCCGGAAAAGGGATTTGCGCAGTCGGGCGATGACACTATGGGCACGGATGGCTTGGATATAGTGGAAGAACAATGGTAACAGGAGGGCGATTATCATGAAAAGACTTGCATTATTATCACCTTTTGCCATTCTCATGGCTTCATGCGGAACAATTGAACAGTCTCCGGAAACCGTTACCGTAGAAAATCCGGCCTATAAAGGGCATGTAATCTCAGCGGCAATAGCCGTTCCTGAAACGAAAACCGGCCTCGGCGCCGAGGACAACGGCGTATTTCCGGTAGTATGGAGAGCGGGCGATGAAATAGCCGCAATTTCCGGAAAGGGAACTTCAGAAGAAAAAACATCCCTGTATCGCCTTGTCGGCAGCGGCGGCACGAGCACCGGAACGTTCGAATATGTGTCGGGCGATGCTGACCCGGCGGAAATCAAAGACCTCGTGTATCCCGCTTCGGCAGCCTCAGACCTTTCGGTCCCTGTATCCCAGACCTGGCATGCCGATTCTTTTGACCCTGCCGCAGCAATCATGACGTGGCACAGCGATGAGGGCCTGTCTTCAGAAATCACGTTCAACAATATTTATTCGGTAGTCTGCCTTCAGATTACGGGAGAGGGAAGTGTTACATCCGTTGTTGCGCACTTGCCTGAGGCAACATATACCCTTACATGCGCCGAACCGTTGGAATTGTCCGATGCTCCGCAGAAATTCTATATTGCCCTTCCGGGAAATGATGAAGCAGTTGACATTCAGTTTGAGATAGCGACATCCGCTTCAGGAACAATGGTCAAAGCCCCGTCTGCGGCAAAGACATTCGCAGCCGGTACGGTCGTAAGATTTCCGGCATTCGCATTCGAGGCTGCGACGTTGTATTCAGTCGGGGACTATTATCCTGATGCCGACGATGCATCCACTGCGGAAGGAATCGTGTTTTCCGTTTCCGACGGTGGCCTGCACGGGCTCGTGATTTCGGCAAGGGAGTATGTTGGAAAGTGGGGACCTCAAGTCAGTGAACAGAGAACTACAGGTAATGATGCCATAAGGGAACAACCTCAACCTGACGGTAAACTCGCTACACGAAATCTGATTGTTGCACATAAGGATGAAGAAAATTTTGCAACTGACTATCCGGGATTTTATTGGTTGCTTAACACGATGAACGGAGGAGATGTGGACGGCGACTGGTATGTGCCTTCTCGTCCGGAAATTGCAGAACTGTACTGCGCTATGTGTGGTGTAGACTGGGATACTGTTACATCCGACTGGTGGAACTATATGGACGAGAAAGTTTCAATGCCTGGGTACGATGCGCCGTCTGCGTCATCTGCAAGAGAGGCTTTCAAAGCAAAGATAGAATTAGTGTCTGGCGCAAGCACGTTTAATTTGTATGGTAAAATATCGTCGAGTTATGAAACAGGAGATGGACTGAATATTTGGAATTTCTATTATCTTGACAATGGTAACAGCGCTGGCGGTCAGTTCAGAGCTGCGGATTTGAAGACTAATGATTATAACCGCATCCGTCCTGTAAAACAATTCTGAATAATGCTTGACAGCATTGTGTCACACTGCTGATTCCTGCTCATCTTAAAGGGGCTGCTCAAAACTTTAATTTTGATGCAGCCCCTCATTTTTTTGCCGAAGCCGCTCCGCATGTCGTTTCTGTGTTCGTACACAATAATCACGGCGATTATTCCTGATCCCCTTTGAAAATCCCGACAATTGTATGATATTTTCATTCCTTTGTACGATAGTATAAATCATCAAAACCCCGAAAAAATAAATTTGCAACGTCTTTGGACATGAAAACGGCACCGAAAGACTATTTTCCTGCATTGTGTGCCGTGTTCAAATACAAAAACACGGAATTTGAACGCAAAGACACGGATTGCAGGACCTGATACACAGAATCAGAACACGAAACAACTATAACATTCAATGAACTGTATGAACAACTCAATCGACTTTGCCAACACCGGAAGACTTGCCAGAGCTGCCCTGTGCATCATGGCCGCCGTGGCTTTCCTGTGTTGTCTTGAAGCCCCGGCTTCAGCGGCGAGGACATCCGGAAAATCCGGATCCGCAGCCGGGCAGGAGAGTCTGAGGCAAATCACGGGCGTGATAACGGATTCGGCCGGTGAGCCGATTATCGGAGCGAACGTGATGGTTGAAGGGACCAAGTACGGTACCTTTACGGATCTCGACGGAAAATTCTCCATGGAAGTTCCGGAGAAAGGACGCCTCAATATTTCCTATCTCGGTTTCGAGACTCTGATAGTGCCCCTGTCCGCCCAGGACAGGTACGATCTCGTCATGATTGAAAATTCCACCATGCTTCAGGATGTGGTGGTAGTCGGCTACGGCGTGCAGAGAAAGGAAAGCGTCGTCGGAGCCATATCCCAGGTGAACGGGGACAATCTCGTGGAATCCGGCGTTTCCAACATCACGCAGGCACTTTCCGGTAAACTTTCCGGAGTGACGACTCTCCAGAGTTCGGGCCAGCCGGGAGAAAACGATGCGGAAATCATCATCCGCGGTGTTTCAAGTTTCGGAAGTTCCAGCCCTCTGGTGCTTGTGGACGGCGTGGAGAGGGATTTCGCCTCCATCGACCCTAACGAAGTGGCCAACATTTCCGTTCTGAAGGATGCTTCGGCGACGGCCGTCTTCGGTGCGAAAGGAGCGAACGGCGTAATCATCGTGACTACAAAAAGCGGTCATGAAGGAAAGCCTAAGATGGACTTCTCCTATTCGAGCGGTTTTGCCGTTCCTATAAATACTCCTGTGCATGTGGATGCGTATTCCACCATGTCCCTGAGGAATGTGGCCCTGATGAACGACCAGCAGTTCGACGGCCTCATGTCTGAGGCGGAGCTGAACGAATACCGCAACCCTTCGACCAGGCTCAACTCCCTCAGGTATCCGGACGTGAACTGGATGAAGGAACTGACAAACCCGTTTGCACCGACGGTGAACGCCAACTTCAACATCCAGGGAGGAACGAAGTTCGTCAAATATTTCGCTTCCGTCGGCTATGCTTATGAAGGTTCGATTTTCAAGGGCATGAACGACGGTAAGGTCGACTCCCGCTATACCTACGACAGGATAAACTTCCGCACGAACGTGGACTTCAATGTGACATCTTCCACAACGGTGTCCTTCAAGCTCGGCGGAAACGTCGGCATCAAGAACACTCCGCAGAACCAGGGAACTGACGAAGACATGATATGGTCCTACATCTACGGAAGTTCGAGTGCGAAATATCCGATGTACTATCCTGCATGGGTGCTTGAGGAAGTCCCGGACCTCGACTATCCTGACGCATCGGGCGACAGGCTCATCAGCGAGGCAGACCAGACTACCAACAACCCTTACTACTCTCTGATGCGAGGCCGTTTCCTCCAGTTGACAGACACGAAGATCTTTTCGGACATCATCCTGAACCAGAAGCTCGATTTCATCACGGAAGGGCTTTCCGTACAGGCGAAGGTGTCGCTCAGCACATATTACCAGTATTCCACCCTCAGGACGGAATATGACCGTTCGTCATGGGTGCTTGACTTTGACAAGATCGGAACTGGCGAGAATCCGTGGAGAAGGACAGATGACGACGGCTATATCTTCGTTGAGAATCCGATGTACACCACTGCGGAAAACTATCTCCAGGGAGGCTATTACCTCGACCTATACTATGACTTCTCCGTCAACTACAACAGGTCCTTCGGACGTCACAACGTGACGGGGCTCTTCCTTTTCAACCGCCAGGAACAGGACCGCGGCTCCGACTTCCCTTATTATAATGAAGCTCTCGTGGCACGTGCCACGTATGACTTTGCCCACAAGTATCTTTTCGAGTTCAACATGGGCTATACCGGGTCCGAAAGGTTCGCCCCGAGCAACCGTTTCGGATTCTTCCCGTCAGGAGCGATCGGCTGGGTGGCTTCGGAAGAAAAATTCTTCAGCAAGCTGAAACCGTGGTTCAGCAAGTTCAAGATACGTTATTCCGCAGGTCTCGTGGGAAGCGACTATGCTGACCAGAGGTGGCTCTACATGAGTGAATACTCCACTGACAGCAACGGATACATAATCGAGGACAGGGTCGCCAACACATACGCACAGTGGGAAGAGGCATTCAAGCAGGACCTCGGAATCGAAATGGGCTTCTTCAACAATGACCTTCTCGTCACGGTCGACCTCTTCGACGAATACAGGGACAAGATGCTCATATCGATGGACAACAATACCCCTATATGGGTAGGAAACACTTCCAAGGAACTCAACAGGGGAGCAATCAAGAAACACGGAATAGAGGTGGACGTCGATTATTCGAGGACATTCGGCAAGGACTGGACGGTATTCGTGGGAGGAAACTTCTCCTTCAACGAAAACAGGGTGCTTGCGGCTGACGATGCGCCATACGCCCTTTCACACCAGAAGCAGGAAGGCGCCCCTATCGGAGCGCAGCTCAAGGGTGCATATCTCGTGAGCGGGGACTATCTCACCTCTGTAGACGACATCCACAGCAATTTCCTTCCTGTCTCCGTCAGCGACGTGGTCGTGGGAGACTACAAGTTCCTTGACTTCAATGCCGACGGCACAATCGACACGGACGACCTTGCAAGGATGCAGGGCTCCCTGTATCCGCCGATAGGATATGCCTTCAATTTCGGTCTCAGATGGAAAGGTCTTGACGTGAACGTGCTCTTCCAGGGCTATGCCGGAAAGTATGTCAATTTCGACCAGTTCTATGAGTGGGAATTCTACAAGGGCAACTACAGGACGCACATATCCTCTCTCGACTATTGGTCGCCTTCCAATCCTGACGGAAACCACAGTGCGGTCCATTATTCCGCCTCATACCTTTCCAACATGTACTGGTCAGGCTATGGCGAAAGCTCCACTTCCGGAGGTTACGGCGGAAAAATTCTCGGGCGCACGTGGAGAAAGGCAGACTACCTGAGGCTGAAGGAAGTGTCCATCGGCTACACATGGAGCGGACCGAAACTCAAGCAGATGCTCGGACTCGAAGGAATCAAGGTCTACGCCACCGGGAACAACCTCCTGACTTTCACCGACCTCATCGAGGGCGACCCTGAGAGCAAGTATCTCATCTGGGGTGACTATCCGCAGATGATGACCATAAAACTCGGGCTTCAACTTACATTCTAAAGGATTATGGACATGAAAATTACATATAACCGTTTCTTCAGATTTCTGACATGCGCCGCAATGATGCTTCCTCTTGCCGGAACGACGTCGTGCCTGAACGAGTATCTCGACAGGACTCCTGACGCCGGCCTTACGGAAGACGAAGTGTTCACGAAGTACGAGAACTTTACACAATACTTCAATTCCGTATATGACGGTTCTAATTTCAGCATCAAGGCATATTACCCGTTCTTCTTTGACTGGAACAACCAGAAATTCACGTTCTATGCCCTTACCGACATGGCTGACATGACCCGTATCCAGAGGACACAGCCGGGAAAGATGGGCGACGGACAGCAGCTGATCTTTGCGGCAGGCTACAACAATGACGGTTCTTCAAAATGTGCGAAGGTGACGTACGCGTGGAAAATAATCCGCGTATGCAACAATGCCATAGAGCATATAGACATGCTTCAGGACGGTACCCAGCAGGAAAAGGAAGACCTCCTTGCACAGGCATATTTCGTGAGGGCCTTCGTCCATTTCGAGATATTCAGGTTCTACGGCTCGGTACCTTACATAGACAAGGTGCTCGGTTCGGAGGACGAATGGGATTTGCCTCGTCCTACCGACTACGACATGCTGCAGAAAGTCGCTGCGGATTTTCAGACCGCCGCTGACCATTTCCGCAATGCAGGGGAGATGCGCCGTGACCCGGCACACAACCTCAGCACCTCCGACATGGGACGTCCGAGCGGTTGCACGGCTCTCGCAATGAAGGCGCGTGCGCTTCTCTATGCGGCAAGCCCGCTCAGCAATCCTAACAACGACGTGACGCTTTGGGAAGCAGCTGCCCAGGCTGCATGGGATGCCCTCAGCGAGGCTCGTGACAATGGCTATGACGTCCTGCCGATGGACCAGTACACACAGAACTTCTACGGCACGAGATACACCAATGAGCATCTCTGGTCATATTCGGAAGGCTCGATGGGCTATGGCAACTCAAAACTTCAGGCATACATACCTTATTGCTTCTCCAATGACTCCTTCAGTTCAGGACACTGTCCTACGCAGAACTTCGTGGACAAGTT
>CALVDU010000087.1 GCA_944326375.1 uncultured Bacteroidales bacterium
ACCAAGGAAGCGCTCTACCCCTGAGCTACACTGGCGTAGTTTGAGCGGAAGACGAGGTTCGAACCCGCGACCCTTAGCTTGGAAGGCTAATGCTCTACCAACTGAGCTACTTCCGCAATTCCTCGTATCTGAAAGCCATCTTTTTCGTTGGACTTCATTCCTCAATCGGTCATTTACTCAAGTAAACTCCCTCCTTCGGACTTCGTCCGCCTCGAATCCGACCTTTCATATACTCCGGTCATTTTGGTGGGAGAAGATGGATTCGAACCACCGAAGGTATAAACCAGCAGATTTACAGTCTGCCCCATTTGGCCACTCTGGTATTCTCCCATTTTTCGTCTGAAATAACCATTCTGGATATCTCTGCGAAATGTTCCGTATTATAAAGAACTTTTGAGCCGATGGAGGGAGTCGAACCCACGACCCCGAGATTACAAATCACGTGCTCTAGCCAACTGAGCTACATCGGCGTTTTGCCTTTTTCTTCTCGAAAGGGACTGCAAAGATAGATATTTATTCTGTTTATCCAAAACTTTTTCTCCTTTTTTCTCGATTTTTAGTCTTGCCCGTCTGTCGTGCCCTGCATTTCATTTTCGAGAACTCTCAATATGCCAGCCGTATCCATGCCGCATTCTGCACGCAGTTCATTTTGGGTTCCCTGCGAAATGAACCGGTCCGGTATCCCGATACCTCTGACCTTTATCTTTTTTCCGTACCCGGCGGCTTCTTCGCATATCGCTCCGAACAGTCCGCCTTTCAGGCATCCGTCTTCTACGGTAATCACGGTCCCGTGTGAGGAGAAAATTTCTCCGAGCATTTCAGAATCGAGAGGCTTGAGGAACCTCATGTCATACACTGACGGGCATTTGCCGTGTTTTTCCCGATAGATTTCAGCGGCTTCGCATGCCCTGTTGGCGGAGGGGCCGGCCGCTATTATGGCGACTTCTTCTCCTTCCACGAGCCTTTCTCCCTTTCCTGCGGGAATTTCCTTGAATTCTCTGTTCCTCCAGTCCACCCCTTCTCCATAGCCTCTCGGATACCTTATTATATAAGGCCCTTCTTTCCGCAGGGATGCCGAATACATCAAGTTCTTCAGTTCCGTTTCGTTCCTGGGTACGGCTATCAGAGTGTTTGGAATGCTTCTGAATGCGGCCATGTCGAAACTGCCGTGATGCGTTGCTCCGTCTTCTCCGACGAGTCCTCCTCTGTCGAAGCACAGGACGACTCCGAGTTTCTGCAGGGCCACATCATGGATGATCTGGTCGTATGCCCTTTGCGCGAATGAAGAATAGATGTTGCAGAAAGGCTTGAGCCCTCCGGCGGCAAGCCCTGCCGAGAACGTGACGGCATGTTCTTCTTCTATCCCAACGTCGAAAAACCTTTCCGGCATTTCCTTGGCGAGGATGTTCATGCCGCATCCGGTAGCCATTGCCGGAGTTATCCCGACAATCCTGTCGTCCATTCTGGCGAGTTCGAGCAGAACTTCACCGAAAACATCCTGATAGCGGCTTTCCTTGTGTCCTGAAGGGGCGAGCCTCTTGCCTGTCACCGGGTCGAACATTCCCGGTGCATGCCATGTGGTCTGGTCCTCTTCTGCCGGACTGTAGCCTTTCCCTTTGGTGGTTATCGCATGGAGTATTCTCGGCCCCTTTATGTCCTTGAGTTTTTCAAGGGTCCTTGTCACCTGCGATATGTCGTTGCCGTCGATAGGACCGAAATATCTGAATCCTAGTGCCTCGAACAGGTCGCCTCCCGATTTCTTGACTATCGAGGATTTTGCGCTCCTTACGAAGTTCTGGACTCTCTGCCGGAATTTGCCGTCCCCGATCTTGTCCCAGATGTCTTTCTTGATCCTGTTGTATGTCGGGTCGGTCGTCAGTTTCAGCAGGTGTTCGTGGAGCGCTCCGATGTTCTGGTCAATTGAGAAGTTGTTGTCGTTGAGTATGACGAGAATGTCTGTCTTGCTGCTTCCGGCGTTGTTCAATCCTTCAAAGGCGAGGCCACCGGTAAGGGCTCCGTCTCCGATGAGGGCTACCACCTTCTCCTTCCCTCCTTTCAGTTTTGCCGCTGTGGCAAGTCCGAGGGCGGCCGAGATGGATGTGGACGAATGGCCTGTTCCGAATGCGTCGTATTCGCTTTCGGACATTTTCGGAAATCCGCTGATGCCGTTCTTTTTGTGGTTCTTTCGGAATTTTTCCCTGCGCCCGGTGATTATCTTGTGAGCGTATGCCTGATGCCCGACGTCGAATACGATTTTGTCGGCGGGGGAGTCGAATACCTTGTGGAATCCGACTATCAGTTCCACCGCCCCGAGACTGGAACCGAGGTGCCCGGGGTTGGTCGCACAACATTCTATCATGTAGTCACGGATTTCCTTGCACAGCATCTGCAGTTCTGCAAGGTCCAGACCTTTGACGTCTGCCGGGGAATTTATGCCTTCGAGAAGACTCATCAGTGCTTTTCTATATTCGGTATCTGGAGCCCGTAGTGCTTTTTCCTGTCAAGAATCTTGACGCTGAGGGCAAGTATTATTGCTATTGCACCGAGTCCGGCGAAGAACAGCATGACGTACATGTAGTTGTTGCCCGTGGCGTCCTTGATTGCCCCGATTGCCTTAGGGACGAAGATGAAGCCGATGTTCTGGATGTAGAACGTGAGCGCCATTGTTGTGCCGAGGAGTTTTGCCGGCATTATCTTGGCAATCGACGGCCACATTGCCGACGGGAGCATGGCAAAGCCTACTCCGAGAAGGACCATCAGCAGCATCGCTATCCATGTGTCCGTGATGAACGGCGCCGAGAACAGCAGATGCACGGCGGTGATGAGAACGGCCCCGAATATCATGAGGTCAGCCCCGTGTCCGCGCTTGTCATAGATCCTTCCGAAAAGCGGAGTGAGCACGATGCAGCCCATAGGAAGGATCAGTGGGAATAGCCCGGCAAGTTCTTGTGAAACTCCGAACTTGTCTACCATCATGCCTGTGGAATACTTGAGGAACGGGTTGACTGCAGCGTAGAAAAGCAGGCAGAGGAATGCGATGAGCCAGAATGCAGGATTCTTTATCACGTAGATTATGTCCTTGAACCTGAATTCCTCGCTTTCGTCCGAACTGTTTTCGGATCCTGCATTTCCTATCTGCTTGTCAAGCCTCTTGTCATAGATGCAGTAGAACATGAAGGCAACAAGACCGACCGCAAGCAGGACAAGTCCTATCAGGACTGCGATGCCGATGTTGCCGCCAGCCGCTTCCACTATGGACGGGGTCGCCCCGTATGCTATTCCCGTTCCGAGCCTTGCCAATGCAAGCTGAAGCCCCATGGCGAGAGCCAGTTCATATCCCTTGAACCATTTTGCTATGGCTTTTGTCGCCGTGATTCCCGCTATTTCGGCCCCGACTCCGTAAATTCCTATTCCCATTACTGCCCAGAATACGGGAGTTCTCATCGTCGAACCGAGAAAATTGACATGGCCGGCTTCCGTACCGGTCATGACGAGTGTCCTCAGGTCGAACATGGACCACGTCAGAATCCCGATGCCGCCTACCATGAGCAGGCATGACATTATCCCTGTGAAGCGGATTCCGGCTTTGTCGAGTATCAGCCCTCCGAAGATGAGCATCAGGAGGTAGACGTTGAATATGGAGTATGCTCCGGCGAGGTTGGCGTACTCGCTTTCCGTGACTGCGTATGACGCCGGGTCCATGAGCCGTTTTTCTACTGAAAATATGTTGTCGGATGCAACGTATGCCGCAAACATCACGAACGAAATTATCAGAAGCATGGACCATCTTGTCCTGAATGAGTCTCTTAACAACTGTTTCATCCTTGCCTGTCCTTTATCTCATTATCGTAGCGTCCCTGTCGGGTCCCACCGAAACGATTTTTATAGGGACTTCCAGGTATTTTTCCATAAAGCTGATATATTCCCTGAACTCTTTCGGCAGATCCTCTTCTTTCCGGCAGGAGGTCATGTCGGTGTTCCATCCCTTGAATTCCGTGTAGACCGGCTCGATATGTGCAAAAGTGTCGAACGGGACCTGTCCGGTCTCTTTTCCGTCCACTTTGTAGGATGTGCATACCTTGATAACAGGGAAGGAGTCGAGACAGTCCGATTTCATCATTATGAGATCGGTGACCCCGCTTATCATCACTGCGTATTTGAGCGCCACGAGGTCGAGCCATCCGCATCTGCGCGGCCTTCCTGTGACGGCCCCGAACTCGTTGCCAATTTTCCTCAATTCCTCTCCCGTCTTGTCGAAAAGTTCTGTCGGGAACGGTCCGCTTCCTACTCTCGTGCAATATGCCTTGAAGATTCCGTACACGTGTCCTATTTTTGAAGGGGAGACACCCAGTCCGACACATGCTCCGGCACATGAGGTGGTGGACGACGTCACGAACGGATATGAGCCGTAGTCGATGTCGAGCATTGACCCCTGTGCACCTTCTGCAAGCATAGGCTTTGTCTCGAGCTGGCTGTTGACGAAATATTCGCAGTCTATCAGTTCGAATTCCTTGAGATATTCTACGGCTGCCATGAACTCGTCCTCCTCGGCGTTCGGGTCACATTCGAAGTTCATCATGCGCAGCTGGTTCACATGCCTGTCTTTCAGCTTTCTGTATCTTTCGATGAAGTCCGGAGCCAGAACGTCACCTACGCGCAGCCCGTTCCTGCTGACCTTGTCGGTGTATGTCGGCCCTATTCCCTTGAGCGTGGATCCTATCTTTCCCTTGCCCATTGCGGCCTCGTTCGCAGCGTCGAGGAGCCTGTGCGTGGGAAGTATGAGGTGGGCCTTCTTGGCTATCTTTATCCTTTCCCTGACCGGGACTCCGGTCCTGCCGATGTTGGCGCATTCCTGACGGAACGTGATCGGGTCGAGAACCACTCCGTTCCCGATGATATTTATGGCGTCCGGCCTGAATATTCCCGACGGGATGGATCTGAGCACATAACTTTTCCCTTCAAAATGAAGGGAGTGCCCTGCGTTCGGTCCTCCCTGGAATCTCGCCACTACGGGATAGTTTCCCGCAAGAACGTCGACTATCTTGCCCTTTCCTTCGTCTCCCCACTGGAGACCGAGAACTACATCTAATTTCATGATTCAAATATTTTTTTCGTGTCTTTCCTTGTCAGAACGGCAGCCCGTCGTCAGGAAATTCATATTCGTCCTTTCCTTCCGGGCTTTTTCCCCCGTCTTGCTCCTTTTCAGGTTTCTGGACTTCCTCTTTCCTGCCGAGGATGCGTATGTCTGCGGCGGCTATCTCGCAAGAGGATCTCCGGATCCCTCCGCCGTCTGTCCATGTGCTGTACCTTATGGGACCTTCCACATAGAGAAGTGTTCCTTTCCCGATGTATTTTTCCACATAGTCAGCGACGGCGTTCCAGGCCACAATGGTGTGCCATACGGTAGCCACCCTTGTGTTTCCGGACTTGTCCCTGTAATGCTCGTCTGTCGCCAGGGAGAACCTTGCGACTTTGGATTTCCCTTCATCTCCTATGTATCTCACTTCCGGGTCCTTGCCTGTCCGTCCTATCAGTATGGCTTTGTTCAGCGACATGATTCCAACATGAATATCCTGCTAAGTTAGTCAATATTTTTGACAATCATAATATCATGTCCATCCTTTTGAAGTCGGGATTTTCTCCTGTAAAAATCGCATATCCGGCCAATGCCTGATACAGGAGCCATCTTTTCCCTGATATGTAGCGGCATCCGGCACCTTCCATCATTTCCGACATTTCTCCTGAAAACGACGGGTTGCGGTAGTTTGCTTCAAGAAGGATTTTCCCTTTGGACCTGAAGTCGTCGTCCGTCATGCGGCCGATTTCAGGTATGCGTTCCGGAATGGTGTAGATTATGAGGTCGTTTTCCCTGAACAGCCTTATGAAGTCTTCCATCTTTCCGGTTGAAAAGCCGTATTGCGGCATCAGCCGCGCCATGTCCTCTGCCTTTGATTCTGTCCGGTTTATTATGGTGACCTCGTATCCCATGTCCGCCGCTGCGACACATGCAGCTTTTCCGGCTCCGCCGCACCCTGCTATCAGTGCTTTGGGCTTTCTGCCGTATATGATTGGCAATATTTTCTTTATCGTGGTAAGGTCTGATTCGTACAACGTGAAATATCCGTATCCGCCTTCAGGCAGGACTCCGTCGATTATGGACAGGATAATGCCTGCATAGTCCGTATTGTAAGCCTTGATGCCGGCAGGAGTCTTTACCAGAAGGTTGGCCGCACCTATTCCGACGGCAGATTCCGCAATGATGTCGGCTTGCCGGAATGCGTCCTCCTTGAACGGGGCGGTTACATTTATGCCGTCGTATCCTTCAAGAAAAGTCCTGTAGGATTTTGTGAAGTCCTCGTTTTCTATGAGGTCATACCGGTATTTCCCGGCATATCCTGCCTCGAACAGTGCGGGACTTTTGGATTTGTCGATAGGATATCCTATGAGTCCGAATTTTTTCATGGTTCAATTTGTCTTGAGTTCCGTTGTCTTATTGCTTCGTACAGGAGTATGGCTGCGGAGACTGACACATTGAGGGAATCCAGCCTGCCGAGCATGGGTATTCTGATGTGCTCGTCCGCATTCTGTCTCCAGAGTTCCGACAGGCCGGACGATTCGGCGCCCATGACTATGGCCGTGCCGACGGTCATGTCCGTGTCGTAATACGGGACGGAGTCCTGAAGTTGGGCGGTGAGTATTCTTATTCCCCGTCCTTTGAGCCATGCAATCGTCTCTTCCGAACTTGCAGCGATGACGCATGTCGTGAATACCGCTCCTAGACTTGCCCTGATCAGGTTTGGGTTGTATATGTCCGTAAGCGGGTCACATATTATGACTGCGTCTGCTCCGGCGGCATCGGCACTTCTGAGCACGGCTCCGAGGTTTCCCGGCTTTTCAACCGACTCCAATACGATTATCAGCGGATTTTCCTTGTCCGGGATGTCCCCGAACCCGGATTTCTTTGCATGTATTTCGGCGATTACGCCTTCTGTACTTCCTCTGTATGCAATTTTTTCATAAAGCCTTTCCGGTACTTCTATGACAGAACATCCGTCTCCGGCTGACGCTGCCAGTCTGGAGATGCCGTCCTCTCCGAGAATTTCAGGGCAAACGAAAAGAGTGCGCAAGGCATAGCCTCCTCCGATGCAGTGCTCCACTTCGCGTCTGCCTTCCGCCACAAACAGGCCGCTCTCTCTCCGTACTTTTGATTTTTCGTACAGGGAGAGCAGTTCCTTTATTTTCGGATTCTGGGCAGATGTTACGGCTTCTCTTTTCATTGCCGGCTATTGTATGATCCCGGAAGCGGCTATTTTCGTAAGGCTGTCAGTTCTTCGGGCGCATCTGCGGGAAGAAGAGCACATCCTGGATGGTAGGAGAATTGGTCATGAACATGGTGAGACGGTCGATGCCCATTCCCATGCCGGATGTAGGCGGCATGCCGTATTCGAGGGCGCGGACGAAATCCATGTCGATGTACATTGCTTCATCATCCCCGTGCTCGCGCTGCTTCAATTGGTCCTGGAATCTTTCCAATTGGTCGATCGGGTCATTCAGTTCGCTGTATGCGTTGGCCAGTTCCTTGCCGCAGACGAAGAGTTCGAACCTTTCCGTGAGGTCAGGATTGCTGCGGTGCCTCTTTGTGAGAGGCGACATGGCCACCGGATAGTCGGTGATGAACACCGGCTGCACGAGGTTCTTCTCGCAATATTCCCCGAAGATGGCATCTATCAGTTTCCCTTCTCCCATTTCCTTGGTAACAGGCACATTCAGTTTTGCACAGGTTTCGCGCAACCGGGCCTCGTCCATTCCTGCGATATCCACTCCTGCATACTCCTTTATCGCCTCGAGCATCGGAAGCCTGCGGTATGGAGGCTTGAAGTCAACCTGCCGGTCTCCTATGGTCACTACTGTGGTCCCATGGAGTTTCAAGGCTATCTTCTCGAGCATTTTCTCGGTGAAATCCATCATCCAGTTGTAATCCTTGTAGGCCACATAGATTTCCATGCAGGTAAATTCCGGATTGTGGGTCTTGTCCATGCCTTCGTTGCGGAAATCCTTGGCGAACTCGTAGACTCCTGAATAGCCCCCGACTATGAGCCTCTTGAGGTACAGTTCGTTGGCGATGCGGAGATAAAGGTCTATGTCAAGGGCGTTATGATGCGTGACGAACGGCCTTGCGGTGGCCCCTCCGGGTATGGACTGGAGAATAGGGGTCTCAACTTCAAGGCATCCGGCCTCGTTGAAATATTCGCGCATGGTGGCGATAATCTGGCTCCTCTTTATGAATGTGTCCCTTACGGACGGGTTCACGATGAGGTCCACATACCGCTGTCTGTATTTGAGTTCAGGGTCTGAGAATGCATCATAGACCTCCCCGTCCTTTTCCTTGACTATCGGAAGCACCCTGAGGGATTTGCTCAGGAGGGTGAGTTCCTTTGCGTGTACGGACAATTGGCCGGTCTGCGTGATGAACGCATAGCCCTTGATGCCGATGATGTCTCCGATGTCGAGCAGTTTCTTGAAGACGGTGTTGTACATCGTCTTGTCTTCTCCGGGACAGATCTCGTCCCTTTTTATATATACCTGAATCTTGCCTGTCTCGTCCTGGAGTTCGATGAATGAGGCTGCCCCCATGATCCTCCTCGACATGATTCTTCCTGCTATTGCAATGTCGTTGAAGTTGCCTTTTTCGGCGTCGTAGCCGTCCTTTATCTGCTGCGCTGTCGTATTCACCGGATACAATGCTGCCGGGTAGGGATCTATACCCAATTCCCTCAGCTTGCCGAGAGATTCGCGCCTGTTCATTTCCTGCTCGTTGAGGTCTCTGACATCCATGTCTTTATGTTTTTATTCCGTTTATGTTCAAAAAATCGCAAACGCACAAAATTAACATAAAATATTATATTATTGAAATAAAATAGGTATCTTTGTATCTTATGGTAAAGGAAAGAAAGTGGATAATGAAGCCCCGGGCGGATGCAGATCTGGTAAGCAGGCTGTCGTCCGAACTCGGGATAGACCCGGTGCTCGCCGAACTTCTGGCGCACAGGGGCATCTCCACTTTTGCCGAAGCCCGTTCTTTCTTCAGGCCTGACCTCGCCAATCTTCATGACCCGTTTCTGATGAAGGATATGGACAAGGCTGTCGGGCGCATCCGCAAGGCCGTATCTTCCGGAGAGAAGATACTTGTTTATGGCGACTATGATGTCGACGGAACAACGGCCGTTTCACTGGTATATTCTTTTTTCAAGAAAACCGGGGCGGATGTGGACTTTTATATCCCGGACAGGTATGACGAGGGTTACGGAGTGTCATTCAAGGGTATAGACTGGGCGGAGACAAACGGGTTCGGACTCATAATCACGCTGGACTGCGGCATAAAGGCCAACGACAAGGTGGAATACGCTTCCTCCAAGGGAATAGACATGATAATATGCGACCATCATCTCCCGGAACAGGACCTGCCCCGGGCGGTCGCTGTCCTTGATCCGAAGCGAGAGGACTGCTCTTATCCTTTCGACGACCTGTCTGGCTGCGGAGTGGGATTCAAATTGGTGCAGGCCTATTCTTCTGTCTGCGGAATCCCGTTCGAGTCGCTTACCTCCCTTCTTGACCTGCTCGTTGTCAGCATAGCGTCGGACCTCGTTTCGGTAATGGGGGAGAACAGGATTCTGGCCTATTTCGGCCTCAAGCAGCTGAATGAGAATCCGCGTACGGGTCTTCTTGCAATCATTCGTCTTTCCGGCCTTGACCCGTCACACATAACCATAGATGACATTGTCTTCAAGATAGGGCCGCGGATAAATGCAGCAGGAAGGATGGAATCCGGGAGGGTCGCCGTAGAAATGCTCACTGCAGAAGACGAGGAGACGGCTGCACGCATAGGCTGCGAAATAAACGAATATAACAATGAGCGCAAGAGCATCGACAGGGAAATAACCAGAGAGGCGCTCGAGATGGTCCAGAACGGTTCATGCCTTTCTTCGGGAAACCTTACTGTCGTGTACAATCCCAATTGGCATAAGGGAGTCGTCGGCATCGTGGCTTCCAGGCTCGTGGAGGCTTTCTACCGTCCTACCATAGTCTTTACAAAGTCACAGGCCAACGGGCTGGTGACCGGTTCTGCAAGAAGCGTCCAGGGATTCGACATGTATGAGGCGATAGAGAGCTGTTCCGATCTTCTTGAGAATTTCGGAGGACATCTTTATGCCGCCGGTCTGACTCTGAAGGAAGAAAATCTGCCTGAATTCACGCGGAGAATAGAACGGAGCGTCGGGGACAAGATCACGCAGGAAATGCTCACGCCGGTGATATATGTTGATTCCGTCCTGAACTTCGAACAGATTACGCCGAAATTTTTCAGGATACTGAAACAGTTCCAGCCGTTCGGTCCAGGCAATACGGCTCCTGTTTTCGTTACCGAAAATGTCTATGACAACGGCAACGGAAGAAAAGTCGGAGCGGATGCAGGCCATCTGAAATTGGAACTCATACAGGAATCACAGCCGTACAGGCACATTTCCGCCATTGCATTCAACAAGGCGGAACATTTCGAACACATAAGGAACGGCAATCCCATAGACATCTGCTATTCCATAGTGGAGAACTATTACAGGGGCATTGCCAACATCCAATTGAGGATAAAGGATATCCGGGACAGGGAAGATTTTATCTGAGGCATGCTGCGCCTACGGTCGTAATGACGGGCAGGTTGATATAAGGATGGCTTGGGCTGCTTCTTCGTATGTCAGAGAGTCCACGTCAATGATTTTGTCGGCGCATTCTTCGTAAATTCTCTCCCTCGCCGCAAGCAATTCCCGTATGCGTTCCTCCAACGGCTTGTCACATTGGAGCATCGGCCGTCCGGCAGCATCGTCCTTCAGATTACGGATGAGGGTTTCCGCCTTTGCCCTCAGGTAGATGCAGAAAGTATTGCAGCGCACAAGACCTGCACATTCCGGTACGGTCAGCGTCCCTCCGCCGAGGGAAAGCACGGTCAGCAGAGTATTTGACCCATGTTCTGCAATGATTTCGGCAAGGGCCTCTTTTTCCATGTTGCGGAACGCCATTTCCCCTCCCGATGCGAAAATTTCGCTGATGCTCCTGCCGGCTGACTGTTCTATGTATGAATCCAAATCGACAAGGCTGCAGCCTGACAGATCCTTTATGGCTCTGCCCACGCTGCTTTTTCCGCAGCCCATGAAGCCTGCAAGTGAAATTATCATGTCCTCTTTCAGAAAAGCGTCGGCTGTATATCGTCGTTGTCTTCCGGCAGCATGTCGGTTTCAGGTTCAGGAGTCTCTGCTGCGGCATTGTCGTCCTCAGGCTTATGGAGCGGCTCTATGAACCTTATCCTGTCAATGTCGTACTGGCTTGCTTTCTTGCCTTTTGCCTGTATGCCTTTCTTGGCGATGAATTCTTCCGCTTCTACGGTTTCGGGCTCCCTGTGGCTGTACTTGCCTCCGAAGACAATTTCAAATCTCGGATGCCTGTCGCTGCTTATGTCCACGAGGTATGAGCCTTTCTGCTCCGAGATGAAAGAGACAGGCGTGTTGTCGCTGAGGTCGAAAGAAAACCTCTTTACATAGTACCATTTCTGGGCTCCGTCATAATATATGGCCGTGAAAATCTTGCCCGGTTCGAACTTTTCGAGGAACTTGATGTCGCCCTGATATCTGTTGCTGAGGTCGAAAGATGTGGTGTAGTAAGTGCCGTCCCTGAAGACTGCAAGGATGTGATCCCCGGTATTGAACTGTCCGAGATAGCGTCCCCTGGAGTCTTCATTGAGCCTGTTGATGTCCTCGTCAAACCACAGGTCTTTCCCGCCGATGGTGGATATGCCTCTGGATTTCAGTACTATGCGCTGTATGGGGTTCTTGGAGACAAGGTTCCCTCTGGCAGTCTTGCCCTTTATGGCAAGTTTTGAAAAGTCGTATTCGTCAATGGATTTTTTCAGTTTAGGGCGCGGCCTGAGATAGATTCTGACGGTTTCCGCCTCTCCGTTGCTGTTGGCTGTGAACCACATTATCGTCGATCCCGGAGTCCCTTGTGTGATGTCGTATTCCTTGTCTCTGGTGATGCCGGTCACTGCAAATCTCTTGGCGTAGGTGACCGTTGACTTTCCGTCGCGGTATATCACATTGTATATCGTCCTGAGGTCATTCCTGTCGAAAAGTCCTACATGCAGGATGTCCTTCCCGAAGAAAGCCTTGTCGGAAACCTTTGTGACGGTGTATTTTCCGTCCTTTTTGATGACTATGATTTCGGACAGGTCGGAGCAGTCGCAGACGAATTCGGCGTTGTCTTCCTTTTTAAGTCCGGTCCCTACGAATCCTTCTGCCCGGTTGACATACAGTTTGGCGTTGTTGTTCACGACCTTGGTGACCGTGATGCTTTCGAAATTGGTTATTTCCGTAAGTCTCGGCCAGTCTTTCCCGTATTTCTTCTTGAGATTCCGGAAATGGTTTATCGTGAATTCGGTAAGGTGTTCAAGATGATTCTTCACCTCTTCGGATTCTTCCTCAATGGACCGGAGCCGTTCATCCAGATCCTTGATGTCGAACTTCGATATCTTGCGGATCGGCTTTTCCACGAGTTTGAGGATGTCGTCCATCGTTATGTCCCGGAAAAAGAGGTGCTGGTATTTTTTCATCTCGGCGAAAGTCTCGTCGAGTTGTTCCTCCCAACTCAGGGAATCTCTCTTTTCGAGGATTTTGTAGATGCCGTTCTCGAAATAGACTCTCTCCAGGGAACCGTAATGCCAGGCCTCGTTCAGTTCGTCGAGCCTGATCTGCAGTTCCTGTCCGAGCAGGCTTTTGATGTGCTCCACATTGTAGCGGAGGATTTCATCGGCATCGATGAACTGCGGCTTGTTGTCGATGATCACGCAGGCATTCGGCGATATGGAGACTTCGCAGTCCGTGAAGGCATAAAGGGCATCGATTGTCTTGTCCGGCGACACGTCGTTCGGAAGATGGATCACGATGTTGGCCTTTGTGGTCGTCATGTCGTCGATTTTACGGATTTTGATTTTTCCGTTATCCTTTGCCTTCAGTATGGAGTCGATGATGTTGTGGGTGGTCTTGCC